>NZ_JBSSGJ010000003.1:0-275403 GCF_054063535.1 Sinomonas sp. RB5 | reverse complement strand
CGCCGCGGCCCGCGAGGACCGCAGGGTCTGGCTGCAGCCCGAAGGCGACGGCATGTGCACCCTCTCCGCACTCCTTCCCGCCGAGACGGCCACCGCGATGTACGAGCGCGCCGACGCCCTCGCCCGCGCGGCCCGCCGCGCCGACGGCGAGGCACGCACCCTCGCCCAGCTCCGGGCGGATGCCCTCGCCCACGCGGTCCTCGGCGCCCGGGAACGCACGGCGGCGGCGCCCTCGGCGGCCGTCCCCTTCCCCGAGGAACTGCTCGCCGAGGTCAAGGCCGAGATCGTCGTCCACATCCCCCTCGCCGTCGCCCTCGGGGCCTCCGACGCCCCCGCCCTCCTGGACGGCCATGGAGCCATCGACCCGACCACCGCCCGCGCCCTCGCCGCCGCCGCGCCCACATGGCAGCGCCTCTTCACCGACGCCGAAGGCACACCCCTCGCCCTCGGACGCACCGCCTACCGGCCCCCAGCCGGGCTGCGTCGCTTCCTCCAGTACCGCGACGGCGCCTGCCGCGTCCCCGGCTGCACCCGCCCCGCCCAGAGCACCGAGGCAGACCACACCACCGAATGGCAGGACGGCGGCACCACCGACGCCGCCAACCTCGCCCTCCTGTGCCCCCAGCACCACGCCCTCAAGTCCCTCGCCCTCCACCACCTCACCCACGACCGCACCACCGAGGACGCCGATGGCACAGACGGCACGGGCACACCCGCCCCCGCCCTGATCTGGACCACCCTCCTCGGCCAGGCCCTCCCCGCCGAGCCCCTCGACCGCGCCCACGTCCTCGCCCCCAGGGCCACCGACCACCCACCACGGGGACCATCGGGCAAGCCGGCAACGCGCGGGGAACCACCGGGCACTCCGGCCCACAGCGCGGATGTCGCCGTGCGGGAGGAATCACCCCCGCCGTTCTGACCGCAGAAACTCCGGTACGCCTAAGAGCCCGCAGCCTCCCGCGGGAGCGCAGCCCGGACCTCGTCGGCGTCCGGGTACGAGGGCTGCGCGCCGTGGCGCGTGGTCGCGAGCGCGGCGGCGACCGCGGCGTAGCGGGCCGCGTCCTCGAGGCCGTCGCCTGCGGCGAGCCGGGCCGCGAGGGCGCCGGCGAACCCGTCTCCGGCGCCGGTCGTGTCCACCGTCTCCACGCCGATCGTCTCGATCTGCGCCGTCCCGTCCGGGCCGAGCACCATTCCGCCGCGCGGGCCGAGGGTCACGATCGCCCGCTCGAACCCGAGGTCCGCCAGGCCCGTCCGCACGAGGTCCCAGTCGAGGGCGCCGGACCCGCGGCCGTCCCGCCCGAGCAGCTGCCCGGCCTCCTGCGCGTTGACCAGCAGCACGTCCACGCACGCCGCGAGCTCCGCCGGGACGCTGGCGTAGGGAGAGAGGTTGAGGAGCACGAGGGCGCCCGCGCCGCGGCCGGCCCGGGCCGCGGCGAGCACCGCGGCCTGCGGCACCTCGAGGCACAGGCACACCACGGCGGAGCCCTCGAAGGCGGCGAGGGGCGGCCGCGCCGCTTCTGCGACCTCGGCGGGGCCGAGCAGGGCGTTCGCCCCCGGCACGATCACGATGCTGTTCTCGCCCTCCGCGTCGACGGTGATCCCCGCGACCCCGGTCGGCACGCCGCCGGCCGCTCGGACCGCGGAGACGTCCACGCCCGCGGCGGTGGCGGAGGCCAGGAGCAGGCGCCCGTGCGCGTCGTCGCCGACGCTCCCCACGAGCCGCACGGCGGCCCCGAGCCGCGCCGCGGCGACCGCCTGGTTCGCGCTCTTGCCGCCGGGATGGACGGCGAAGCCCGTCCCGGCGACCGTCTCGCCCGGTGCGGGCATCCGCTCCGCCGAGAAGACGAGGTCCGCGTTGAGTGATCCGACCACGACCACGGTGGAGTCCATGCGACTCATCCTAGGGTCGCCCTTCCCGGGGCGACCCTAGGACAGCGGCGGGGCGCACGACGCCGGTCCCCATCCGCCGTCGTGCGCCCCGCCGTGCGCGCTCCTTCAGGAGCGGATCAGTGCGCCGCCGCCACCTGCTGCGCGAACGCCTCGGTCATGCTGCCGACGCCGGTGACGTCGTCGTAGCCCGGCGCCGTCGCGAGGGACGAATCGTGGTCCATGCCCACCAGGTAGGTGTTGCCGCTGACCGTGCTCGAGAAGGCGACAGAGACCGGGTTGGCCGGCGGCGCGACGTCATGCTCCGCGCCTCCCGCCGCTGCGGTGTCGTAGATCGCCGGGTTCGCGAACCCGATGACCTTGTTGGCCGTGGCCTGGGCAACCGCCATCTGCGCGGCCGTCAGGGGGCTGGCGAGCGAGGTGCCGCCGTAGGTCTCGAACGCGAAGCCGCCCGTCTTGAGGACGTGGTCGTTCGTGATGGGGCTCAGGCCGATGCGGTAGCCGGTGTACGGGTCCGCCAGGGACGCGACGTCCGGCGAGACGCGGTGGCCGCCGGCCAGGGCTGCTGGCACGAGCCCGCTCTGGTAGGCGGGCTGGGCGAAGACGGCGCTCGTGCCGCCGCCGGCACCGAACCTGAACGGCCCGGGCAGGGAGCCGGCGTAGGTGAGGTTGCCCGAGGCGTCCTGCACCACGCGCTGGCGCGCGGTGCCCCAGCCGGTCTCGAACTTGTAGGTGTCATCGGCGCCCACCGCGAGGCTCGTGCCGCCCACCGCGGTCACGTACGGGGAGCTTGCGGGGAAGTCCGGCGACGCGTAGCCGAGGTTGGCCTTCTCGTCGCCCGAGTCGCCGCTGGAGAAGTACAGGCCGATGCCCTCCCCTGCCGCCTGCAGGTGGATGTTCTGCTCACCCTGGAGGGCGTCCGGGGAGAGCGCCTCGCCCACGTTGCCGTAGCTGTTGGAGACGATGTTCGCGAGGTGCCCGTCGAGGATCGTCGACATCGCGATGTCGAGGCCGCCGCCGCAGTTGAACCCGCCCACATAGAGGATGTTGGCCCCGGGTGCGAGGCCGTGCACGGCCTGGACGTCGAGGGTCTGCTCGCCCTGCCATCCGCTCGGCTGCGCGCAGAGCGCCTGGTCGAGGAACATCTGCGAGTCCGGCACGATCTGGCTGTACTGTCCGGGCGCGAGGGCGGGGACGCCGCTGGCAGCGGCCCACGTGTTGGTGTCCGACTCGATGGTCGGCGAGGCGTACGCGTCGATGATCGCGACCGTCTGGCCGGAGCCCGCGGTGCTGCTCACCGTCCCCGGCGTGGAGACGCCGTAAGCGCCCTGGAGCTGCTTCGGGGTGTACCCGCAGATGAACGTCGGGAAGCTCGTGGTGCCGTAGGCCTCCGGCAGGGTGACGCTCTTCTCGCCCCAGGAGGTGGAGCACGGCGCCGTCACCGGCGGCTGGATCGGCTTGTTGCCGTCCGGCGACGACGGGGACGCCTCACCGGAGGTGGGCGAGGCGAGGGCCGGGCGGGTCAGCAGCCGGCCCTGATCCACCGAGACCGACTGGATCGAGGCCGCGATGTCCGCGGGCACCGAAGGCGCCGTGGCCGGCCCGATGAGGGTCTGGCCCCCGAACGAGTAGTTCTGCTCGGTGGTGCTGAACACCTGGTTGATCTGGGCGACGGTGCCCCGGAAGACCACGTACAGGCGGCTCTGCGGGACGCCCATGATCACGAGGCCCTGCGCCTTGAGCCAGTTGACGGTCGCATCCACCGTGTCCTGCGTCGGGGCGTACTTCGAGATCCAGTCCCCGGGCTTGAGGTACTGGCCGTAGGCGGCGCTGTCCGGGGTCGACACTGCGTCCGCCGCAGCCTTCGCCCCGGCCAGGTCCGGGAGGTTGAAGTAGATCTCGCCCTCGACGGTCGTGTTGCTGAGCGGAATGCCGGTCTTGGTCCGCGATCCTGCCCACGAGGGGACCGAGCCGGGGAACGACTTCGAACTCTTGGGAGGGGGGTTGGGCGGCGCGGCCGCCGCACTCGTGGCGGCGAGCCCGACTGCGCTGGCCACGGCCGCGGTGACGGCCAGGACGCGCAGGGACAGCCGGTGGGAACCGTGATCTGGTGCCATGCTTCATCTCCCCTTCGGCCGGACACCCCAGTGCATCCGGCTTCGAGCGACACTAGTTGCACCGAATGCCTTACAGGGAGTGTCCAGAAGCTGGGAGTTCGCCATGAGTTGGCAGCGCGCCCGGCGGCCCGGTAGGCTTGATCCTGCGCAGGGGAGTATCCCAAGCGCTGCACACGTCAGCACGTCGGGCGCCGGAGCCCGGCCGGGTGCAGCGGCCATCCGCGGAATCGGGTGGTAGAGAGACTTGTGGCGGTTACGCCTACCTGCGAAAGGGACTTCGATGTCCGTCTCTCCCCTTGTCTGGGGCATCACCATCGTGGTGATCCTGGCCCTGCTGGCCTTCGACTACTTCTTCCACATCCGCAAGGCGCACGTTCCCACCCTCAGGGAAGCGGCCGTGTGGTCCTCCCTCTACGTGGGGGCCGCGATCGTGTTCGGCCTGCTCGTGCTCATGTTCGGCGGCCCCACGATGGGCGGCGAGTACTTCGCCGGCTTCATCACCGAGAAGGCTCTCTCGGTCGACAACCTGTTCGTGTTCCTCGTGATCATGGCCAGCTTCCGGGTGCCCCGCGAGGACCAGCAGAAGGTGGTCCTGTTCGGGATCGTCTTCGCGCTGGTGGCCCGCTCGGCGTTCATCTTCGCCGGCGTCGCACTCATCAACGCGTTCGCGTGGGTGTTCTACCTCTTCGGCATCATCCTGCTCGTCACCGCCGGAAACCTCCTCAAGAGCGAGGACTCCGGCGAGGAGGAGGCGGACAACGTCGTGATCCGCCTCGCCCGCAGGCTCCTGCGGACCTCCGAGCACTACGACGGGGACAAGCTCTTCACCGTCGAGAACGGCAAGCGTGTCCTGACCCCGATGCTCCTGGTCATGGTCGCGATCGGCGGCACGGACCTGCTGTTCGCCCTCGACTCGATCCCCGCGATCTTCGGCCTCACGCAGAACCCGTACGTCGTCTTCACGGCCACCGCGTTCTCCCTCATGGGCCTGCGCCAGCTGTTCTTCCTGCTCGACGGCCTGCTGGACCGGCTCATCTACCTCTCGTACGGGCTCGCGGCCATCCTCGCGTTCATCGGGGTGAAGCTCATCCTGCACGCTCTGCACGAGAACACGCTGCCCTTCATCAACGGCGGCGAGCACGTGGCGGTCTTCGAGATCACCACGGCCCTCTCGCTCAGCGTGATCATCGGCGTCCTCCTGGTCACGGTCCTCGCCTCGCTCTACAGCCGGGCCGGCAAGGCGCACGCGGCCGTCAACAACGCCCGGCGCCACGCGGAGAGCTACCTCGACCTCGGCTACACTGCGGACCTGGCCGAGCGCGAGCGCGTGTACCGCGCCCTCCTGGAGGAGGAGCAGGACATCCTCCGGATGGACAAGAAGTACCGCGACAAGGTCAAGGACATCGAGGCGATCCGGGCCAAGGTCGCCCAGGCCCACGAGCGGCACGCCGAGTTCACGGCGCGCTGACCCGGCGCCTCCTCACGGGACGCGACGCACGACGGCGGGCCGGTCGCCCCTGGTGACCGGCCCGCCGTCGTGCGCTGCCCGCTCACTGCCTAGACTCTGCCGTGGGAGTCCTGCCCCCGTGGACCACCGCGCTCATGCCGAAGGACGCCGCGCACCTCGTGCCGCTGCGGAAGGCCTTCCGCGAGGCCGAAGGGATGGAGGTCGACGACGTCGGCCCGGTCGCCCCCGTCCTCGGATGACCTAGCGGAGCGCTGCCCTGAGCTCGGCGAGCGAGGAGACCACGAGGTCCGGTGAGGCGAAGTAGCCCGGGTACGCCCCGCCGTCGCGGTTCACCCAGGCGGTGCGCAGTCCCGCGCGGGCGGCCCCGTGGATGTCCCAGGGGTGCACGGCGACGAGCACCATCTGATCCGGCCGGGTTCCACACGCCTGGGCCGCGTAGGCGTAGGAGGACGGGTGCGGCTTCCAGTTCGGCGCGTCCTCGACCGAGAGGAGCTTCTCGAACTCGCCGAGGATGCCGGCCGCGTCGAGGAGCTTCTCCGCTACCTTGGCCGAGCCGTTGGTGAGGGTCACAAGGCGGTGCCCCGCTGCACTCAGCGAGCGGACGGCGTCGGCCACCTCCGGGTGCAGCGGTAGGTCGCCGAGCGATCCCGCGAGGCGCCGCGCCATCTCCCCCGGCTGGGTGACGCCAGCGGCGTCAAGCAGCGGCGCGAGGATTCCCGCGCCGACCTCCGCGAAGCCCGCGGAGTCCCCGGTGGCGGCGAGGGCGAAGCCGTCGCGGAGGAGCGCGGCGAACCACTGCTTCGCGAGGTGGGCGGGCGCGCCGGCATCGGCGAAGCGCTGCCCCATCGGCGCCAGGTCGGACAGGGTCTCGTTGACGTCGAAGACGACGACGCTCGCGGCTGATGCCATGGGTCTAGCCTAGAGCCATGGCGATCGCTGTGCCCTATCTCAGCTACGCGGACGCGCCCCGGGCCATCGACTGGCTCGTACAGCTCGGGTTCTCCGTCGTAGCCCGCCAGGACGGCGCGGACGGCCGGGTGGTCCACTGCGAGCTCCGTCTCGGCGACGCGGTCCTCATGGCCGCCAGCGATGACGCGGACTACACCTTCCCGGCCCTGAGCGGGCAGTCCACGGGGGCGGGCGTCTACCTCGCGACGGACGACGTCGACGAGATGTTCAGCCGCGCACTCGCCTCCGGCGGCACTCCCGTGATCGAGCCGGAGGACACGGAGTGGGGCTCGCGCCGGGCGCGGGTGCTCGACCCCGGCGGACGCGAGTGGAGCTTCGGCTCGTACCTCCCGGGCGGCTAGGAGGGCCGGGCGACCTGCCCGAAGACCCAGCGGCGCACCCACGCGTGCATCGCGATGGCGGCCGCCGAGGCGGCGTTGATGGACCGGGTCGAGCCGAACTGCTCGATGGACAGGGTTGCCTCCGCCGCAGCGTGGACCTCTGCGGTGAGGCCGGGGCCCTCCTGCCCGAACACGAGCACGCACCGGCGCGGCAGCTCGTAGGTCTCCAGCGGCACAGAGTCCGGGAAGATGTCCACGGCGAGGATCGGCAGGTCCTCGGCGCGCGCCCATTCGACGAAGTCCTCGACACTCGGATGGTGGCGGATGTGCTGGTAGCGGTCGGTGACCATCGCCCCGCGCCGGTTCCACCGCCGTCGGCCGATGATGTGCACCTCCTGAGCGAGGAACGCGTTCGCGCTGCGCACCACGGTGCCGATGTTGAGATCGTGCTGCCAGTTCTCGATGGCCACGTGGAACTCGTGCCGGCGGGTGTCCAGCTCGGCCACGATCGCCTCGTGCCGCCAGTACCTGTACCGGTCCAAGACGTTGCGGCGGTCGCCGTGCTCGAGCAGCTCTGGGTCCCACTGCTCGCCCTCGGGCCAGGGGCCCTCCCAGGGGCCGACTCCCACCTCGTGCCCCGCCTCGCGCCCTTCGGCCACCTGATCTGCCACCGAACAAGGGTAGGACGAAATGCGGACGAGATATTGTCAACAATTTTGTGTGCACCTATGCTCATCCTCATGATTATCGACATCCACGGCCACTACACGACCGCGCCACCCGCTCTCGGGCAGTGGCGCGACCGTCAGGTCGACGCGGTCGCGCGGGGCGCCGCGGAGCCCGACCCGGCCGAGCTGCGCATCAGCGACGATGAGCTGCGCGAGAGCATCGAGGCCAACCAGCTCAAGGTCATGGACGAGCGCGGGATCGACGTCACGGTGTTCTCGCCGCGCGCCTCGTTCATGGCGCACCATATCGGCGCGTTCGGGACCTCGGCGGCGTGGGCGCGGATCTGCAACGACCTGTGCCACCGCGTCAGCGAGCTGTTCCCCGAACGGTTCGCCCCCGCCGTCATGCTTCCCCAGTCCCCCGGCGTGGAGCCGGCCACCTGCGTGGACGAGATCAAGCGCGCGGCGACGGAGCTCGGCGCCGTCGCCGTGAACCTCAACCCGGACCCCTCGGGCGGGAACTGGACCGCACCGCCGCTCACCGACCGCTCCTGGTACCCCGTCTACGAGGCGCTCGTGGAGCACGGGCTGCCGGCCATGGTCCACGTGAGCACGAGCGTGAATCCGTGCTTCCACACCACGGGCGCGCACTACCTCAACGCGGACACGACCGCGTTCATGCAGCTGCTCCAGGGCGACCTCTTCAGCGACTTCCCCGACCTCAGGCTCGTCATCCCGCACGGCGGCGGCGCCGTGCCCTACCACTGGGGGCGCTTCCGCGGCCTCGCGCAGGCGCTCGGCAAGCCGGAGCCGGAGGAGCACCTCCTCGGGAACGTCTTCTTCGACACCTGCGTCTACCACCAGCCCGGCATCGACCTCCTGCTCGAGGTCATCCCCCACCGGAACGTCCTCTTCGCCTCCGAGATGATCGGCGCCGTCCGCGGCATCGACCCCCGCACGGGGCACCACTTCGACGACACGCGCCGCTACGTCGAGGCGGCCGGCCTCTCTCCCGCGGACCTCGCCGCCGTCGAGGAGGGCAACGCGCGCCGCGTCTACCCCCGCCTCGACGCCCGCCTCGCCGCCCAGGGCCGCTGACCCGCTCGGCACCACTGCCCCACCGCACTCCCGAGGAGGACTTCAGAAGCATGTACGAGATCGGAGTCGTGCACCGCACGATCACCCGCGCCGAGCCCGCCGCGCTGAAGGCGCTCGCGCCGTTCGGCGTCGCCACCGTCCACGAGGCGATGGGCCGCACCGGACTGATGCGTCCCTACATCCGGCCCGTCTACGAGGGCGCAGCCCTCTGCGGGACCGCCGTCACCGTCCTGCTCCAGCCCGGGGACAACTGGATGTTCCACGTGGCCGTCGAGCAGCTCACCCCCGGGGACGTGCTCGTCGCCGCGTGCACCACGGAGTGCGAGGACGGATTCTTCGGCGAGCTCCTGGCCACCTCGGCCCGGGCCCACGGCTGCGCCGGGCTCGTGATCGACGGCGGCTGCCGCGACATCGACGCCCTGCGCGGCATGGACTTCCCCGTCTTCAGCCGCGCCGTCAATGCCAAGGGCACCGTCAAGGCCACCCTCGGCTCCGTCAACGTCCCCGTGGTCTGCGCCAACGCCCTCGTCCACCCCGGCGATGTTGTGGTCGCGGATGCGGACGGCGTCGTGGTGGTCCCCGCGGGCCGAGCCGCCGAGGTGGCCGAGGCGGCAGCGCGGCGCGAGGAGAACGAGGAGGGCAAGCGCGCCCGCTTCGCGGCCGGGGAGCTCGGCCTCGACATCTACGGCATGCGCGAGAAGCTCGACGCCGCCGGCCTCCGCTACCTCGACTGACGCCCGGCCGGACCGAACCCATCCTGAAAGGCCCCATGACTCCCGTCTTCGAGAAGACTCCCGGCTGGCTGGACTGGCATGCCTCCCCGTCCACGCCCGCCTTCGCCCTCCCCGCTGGCGCGGTGGACGCCCACTGCCACGTCTTCGGGCCCGGCAGCGAGTTCCCCTTCGCTCCCGAGCGCAGGTACACCCCGTGCGACGCCGGCAAGGACCAGCTCTTCGCGCTCCGCGACCGCCTCGGCGTCAGCCGCAACGTGATCGTCCAGGCCACGTGCCACGGCGCCGACAACCGCGCGATGGTGGACGCCGTCCGCTCCGCCGGCGGCCGGGCGCGCGGCGTCGCGACCGTCCGGCCGGACGTGTCCGCAGCCGAGCTCGCCCGGCTGCATGAGGCCGGCGTGCGCGGGGTGCGGTTCAACTTCCTCAAGCGCCTCGTCAGCGCGGCGCCCCGGGACGAGCTCGCCGAGATCGCGCGCAAGGTCGCCCCGCTGGGCTGGCACATCGTCATCTACTTCGAGGCAGCGGACCTTCCCGAGCTCGAGGGCTTCTTCGCCTCGCTGCCGGCCCCGCTCGTCGTGGACCACATGGGCCGCCCAGATGTCTCCCAGCCGGTGGGCGGACCCGAATTCAGCCGCTTCCTCCGCTTCGTGGAGCGCAACGAGGTCTGGGTCAAGGTCTCCTGCCCCGAGCGTCTCAGCCTCGCCGGGCCGCCCGCGCTCGACGGCGAGCGGGACGCCTACCGCGACGTCGTCCCCTTCGGGCGGCGGGTCGTGGAGGAGTTCCCCGATGCCGTCCTCTGGGGCACCGACTGGCCGCACCCCAACCTCACCGACCACATGCCCGACGACGGGCTCCTCGTGGACTTCATCCCGCACATCGCCGTGACGGCCGAGCAGCAGCACCGGCTGCTCGTCGCCAACCCCACGCGCCTCTACTGGCCAGAAGAGGCCCTCCCCGGCGAGGCCCTCTAGACCCCCGAGAATCCCAGGAAGGGCTTCAGTGCCGAATCCCAACGTCGTCAGCCGCGTCAACCGGCTGCCCATCGCCCGCTTCCATAAGATCACCCTGCTCGCCGTCTCGTTCGCCTACTTCTTCGAGTTCGCCGACACCAACACGTTCGCCACCACCGCGCCGAAGCTCATCAAGCTGTGGGGCGTGACGGTGGGGCAGATCGCCTACGTCACCTCGCTCTCCTTCGTGGGCATGTTCCTCGGCTCGCTCGCCGCCGGCTGGCTCGCCGACCGCTGGGGCCGGAAGAAGGCCCTCACGGTCACGACCCTCTGGTTCGGGGTCTTCTCGCTCGCCTCGGTCTTCTCCTGGGACGTCGTCTCGCTCGGCGCGTTCCGCGTCCTGACGTCCGCGGGCCTGTCCGCGATGACCGTGGTCGCCGTCATCTACGTCAACGAGCTCTTCCCGGCGGCCAAGCGCGGCAAGTACCAGGCCTACGCGATCGTGATCGGCATCTGCGGCACCCCTGCCACCAACCTCATCGCGAGCGCCGTGGTGCCCTTCTCCGACTGGTCCTGGCGTCTCGTGTACCTGTGGGGCGCGCTGGGGCTGCTGTTCGTCCTCTTCATCCGGCACCTCAAGGAGTCGCCCCGCTGGTACGAGAGCAAGGGCCAGCCCGAGCGCGCGGACGCCGTCCTGACCGAGATCGAGGCGATCGTCGCGGCCGAGAAGGGCCCCCTCCCGGCGCCGGCCGCGCCCGTCGAGGTGGCGCCCCAGGCCAGGGCCCATCTGCGGATGCTCCTGCAGAGGAAGTACCTCGGGCCCACCCTGCTGCTCTCGCTGCTGTGGGTCACCCAGACCATCGGCTTCTTCGGCTACTCGAGCTGGGCGCCCACGCTCCTGTCGAAGCAGGGCTTCAGCGTCGAGAGCTCCATCTTCTACGTCGCCCTCACCACGGTCGGCGCCCCGCTCGGCTCCTTCATCGCGGCCCTCGTCTCGGACCGGTGGGAGCGCAAGTGGTCGCTTGTCGTGTTCGGCACCGCCATCGCGATCAGCGGCCTGCTCTACGGCCTGACGTTCAACCCGGTCATGATCGTGGCGTTCGGGTTCCTCGTGAACATGTTCGAGCGCGGCTACACGGCCGTGGCGTACGCCTACTCACCCGAGCTGTTCGACACCCGGGCGCGGTCCCTGGGCACCGCCGTCTCCTACGGGCTGGGCCGGCTCTCCAACGCCGTGGGCCCGCTCATCATCGCTGCCCTGTACACGGGGAGCGGGTATCAGAGTGTCTTCATCTTCATTGCCGGGACCTGGCTCGTCGGGGCGCTCGCGCTGGCGCTCTTCGGGCCGAGGACCGGGGTGAGGGCGGCCGAGGCTGCGGACGGCCCGGAGAGCGTGCTCAGGCACTGAATGTTGGGACCGCGTAACCTTTCGGGGGCGCCGGACGATTACAGCGATGGAAGCCGGGCGGCACCTGTCCCCCCATCTGGTTGCGGCCCGGCTGACCCTGTCCAATGCAGCCGGGCCGGAGCCTTCCCCAGATGCTCCGACCCGGCTGCGGGCTTTCACGTCACTGGCACTTGCCCGGGTTGGCGGTGCACCACTGCTCGTACTGGGCCACGTAGCCCTGGTGCTCGGCGTAGGTCTTGGCGAACTTCGTCTCCCCCGTGTCGAGGTTGACGGTGACCCAGTACAGGTAGTCGTTCGGGGTCGGGTGCGCCGCCGCGGCCACGGCCTTGGACCCCGGCGAGCCGATCGGCCCGGGCGGGAGGCCCGGATGGACGTACGTGTTGTACGGGTTGGACGCGTCCTGCTTCTGCGTATCGGTCAGCTGCACGGTCTTCGTGCCCAGCCCGTACGTCACCGTCGCATCCGACTGGATCAGCCCGTTGGTCTGGTCATTGGGCTTGAGCCGGTTCTCGATCGCCCCGGCCACGTTCCCGTAGTCCGCCTGCCCGCCCTCGGCCTGCACGATGCTCGCCACCGTCAGGACCTGGTACTGCTGGTCCGGGTCGGTGATGCCGTCCTGCTTGAGCTCGTCCACCGTGGTCGAGACCAGCTTGGCCAGGATGTCCTTGGCCGAGGTCCCCACTGGGAACCGGTACTCCCCCGGCGCCAGGTAGCCCTCCAGGCTCTTCGCCTTCGCCGGCAGCCCGAAGTCCCCCGGCTTGGAGTTGAGCGCATCGAGGTCCTTGCGGTCCACCGAGGCAGCCTTCGCGATCGCATCGAGCGAGTCGCCCACCCGCATCCCCGCGCTCAGGGCGAAGTAGATCACCTTCGCGCTGTCCGAGCCGGCCAGGATCGCCGCCGCGTCCGAGGCCTTCATCTCCTTCTTGAACGTGTAGTCACCGGGGCTGATCTTCCCGCCGGTCCCGGCGAGGGCCCGCACGAAGGTCTCGGCGTCGGCAATGACTCCGTCCTGCTGGAGTTCCTGCGCCACGGACAGGGGGCCCGCGCCCGCGGGGACGGTCACCTGGACCTGTCCGGTGCCCGGGCCGGGATAGTCCGTGACCTTGTCCATCTTCAGGGCCGCGCGGAGGCCGAGCCCGAGCAGGATGGAGCCGGCCACAGTGAAGGCGATGACGACACCCATGGCGATGGCTGCGGTGCGGAGCGGATGCCGGGCCCGGCGGCGCTGTGCTGCCGGATCGTTCAGGGGCTTCTCGGGCGCGCCCGGGGTGGCTGTGATCGCCTCGACTCCCACGGCCGCGACCGGGTCTGCGGCAGGGGGCCTGCCCGGTCGCCTCGGGATGGTCACCGTATCAATGCTCCTAGCGCTCGTGGGCCTCAGTCCGCCCCGGGGGTAGGGCCAGCCACATGGGCCACCCGGAACTTTACCCCGCGTCCGCCACAATCAAACGCGGAAGCTGCCGGCGGCGCGTCCGCGTCATCCCACGGTGAGGGTGCCGTGCATGTCCGCGTGGTACTCACAGTGGAAGGGGTAGGTGCCGCGCGCGGCCGGGGCGGTGAAGGTGACGCTGCGGCCGGCCGGCGCCGTGACCTTGAAGGCGCCGCCGTCCGCCGTGACGGTGTGAGCCTGCGCGTCCATGTTCATGACCGTGACCGTGGCGCCGGGGCCGACAGTGCCGGGATCGGAGTAGGCCGAGGCGCTGATGTGGATGGTGACCGCCGCTGCGGAGGTGGACCCCGAGGGGCCCATGGCCATGCCCGGGTCCATCGATGCAGTCGCGGCAGGCGCGGACTGGGCCGCGCCACTGCCGGCGCTGGCGCTGCCGGGGCTGCCCATGGCAGCGCCGGAGCAGGCAGTGGCGCCCAACGATAGCGCGCTGAGGAGGAGGGCCAGGCCAGCCAGGCGTCGGCGGGAGCGTGGGGACAGTTCCATGGTCAGGGTCCTTCGGGAAGATCGGCCCGGTTCAGGCCGGGTGGCTCGAGACGAGGTGGGCGTAGACGACGGTGTTGTCCAGGTACTGGCCCGACGCCGGGTCGTAGCCGCCACAGGTGATCAGACGCAGTTCGGCCCGGTCCGCGTTGCGGTAGACCTCGACGGTGGGGAACTGGGACTTGTGGTAGACGTCGGTGCGGTCCACGACGAACACGGCTGCGGTGTGGTCGGCCCGCACCACAGTCACCTGGGCGCCGGGCGCGAGCTCGTGGAGGCGGTAGAACACGCCGATGGGTGTGCCGATGGCGTTGACGTGCCCGAGGATGACGGCGGACCCGGAGGCGCCGGGCGCGACCGACCCGGTGTACCAGCCGGCCGGAGACCCGGGTGCGCCCGGCGGAACGGCGACCTCGCCGTCGGGCTGCTTGCCCAGCTGGATCAGGGGCGTGTCCACTCCGATCGAGGGCGCTTGGAGGCGGGTGGGCGCGGAGGCGGGCAGCACCGGGCCGGAGTGGGCGGGGGGCGGGACCGCCTGTACGGACCTCCCTGCATCAGCTGATGGCGTGCTCTCCCCGCCCGCGGGGGACGGCGCGGGCGGGGAGGCAGGGGCCGTCGCGGGGACCCCCGTGGGGGCTCCGGTCTGGCCCACGGGGGCGTTCCCGTGGGCCAGACCGAGGCCGATCCCCGCGAGGCCTCCGGCGAGCAGGAGGGTGGCACCGGCGGAGGCGAGACGGCGCCCACGGCCACCGTTGGCGGCACCTTCTCTCATCGGGTCTGACCCTCCTGCTCGCACGGGGGAATCAGGCCTTGGCGGCCAGACGGCGGCGGATGCCGTAGACCCCGCCTGCAGCGGCAATCAGGCCTGCACCGGTCGCGATGAGACCCAGGTCCACTCCCTGCTGCTGTGCCGGGGCAGCGATGCCCGTCCCGGGGGCGCCGGCGGGCATCGCAGTGAGGGTGCCGCAGAGGGCGGGCGAGGTTGCCGCCAGCGGCAGCGAGGGCACCAGGTCGCTGGGCTCCTTCTGGGCTCCGGCCGGCAGGGTCGCGGGGTCCAGGCCGTGCACGACGACGACAGCCGTGCCGGACTGCAGCGATGCCAGCGTCTTCGCGTCCAGCGTGATGGTCCGCTGGTAGGTGAAGGAGGAGCCCATCCCTGCGACAGCCAGGTCGGTGCCCGCCGCGGGGCTGGTGTCACCGCTCGTGGAGAGGGTGGCGCCGATGCCCCCGTAGAACGGGGCGCCCTCGGTGGTGCTGATCACCCCGTCGCCGCTGGTGTCGGCCGAGGGTCCGGGACAGGTGCCCTTGGCGCCGATGTGGATGTGCTGGACGTGCGGGTAGGGCTTGCCGTTGAAGGTCGCGGCGAGACCCGAGACCTTCTCGGTCACGGTGGCCTGGTTTCCGTTCAGCGTGATCATGGCCGTGCCCGAGGCATTGGAGCCGTTGATGGCCCCCAGGTTCGCCTGGTACGTGGTGCTGTCCGCCGCCAGGGCCGGGCTCGTGGAGAGGGCCATGGCCCCGAGGGCGAGGGCCGGGGCGATCAGGAAGGCAGATTTCTTCATGATGGTGATTCCTCCATGCTCGTTGTCGCGTCGCCGGCCCCGAGTGGCGCCGGTCGCCGGGCTCTGGAACTGTCCGACAGCAACTGTTCGGAGTGGTCCGGATCACGGATTGGACCGGTGCGGGGCCGCCTGCTCATTCGCTCCAGCACGCCAGCACGTCGGTGGCGATCTGGTAGGCGAGGGAGCTCCGGGAGACGCCGTGGGGGCCCACTGGCTCCTTCAGGCCCGTGGCGTCCACGGTGAGGGTGAAGCTGTCCTTCGCGAAGGCCACGGTTCCCGCGGGACTCTGGTAGCCGGGCAGGCCGAGGTTCGCCAGCCCCTCGATCGGGGCAGCGCTGGGCATCACCGCGATCGCGCTGTGGGCGGCGGCGCGGGCCGCCGCCGGATCCGGGGATTCCTGGACGGCGAGCACCAGCGCGCCCGAGGGGAGCCGGTAGGTGCAGGTGTAGCGGCCGCCGGCCCACGTCGAGGACGGTGACGGGTCGGCGGGCAGCGCCAGGATCTGGGCGATCTTCGCCCTGATCTCCTGCCCGCACACCATTGCCGCCGCCGATGACGGGCCTGCCGGCGAGGCGGAAGAGGAGGGTGCCGCAGCGGACTGCTGCGCTGCCTCCCGCGGCGCAGGTGCGCCCTGGGCGGACGCGCAGCCGCTCATCATCAGCGCCGCGCAACTGAGCGCGGCCAGGCGGCGAACAAGGCGTGCGCCCATCGTCGTGTCCCTTCCCTCCGCCGGCGTCGCCCCGCGACCTCGGCACCATGGTTGCTGCTGCTCCATCATTCGGAGCCGGCCCCCGCGCGGACTGGCGATGAACCGGATCGCCGCGCACGGCGTCTCATGGGCAGCGGCAGACAGCCGCCGGATCAGGGAAGGCGACACCATGAACAAGCGAGCAGCACTCTTCTTGGCCGCTGCATCGGCGGCCTCCGCCCTCGCCCTCGCCGGCTGCGGCGGTGGGAGCGGCAGCACGGGCTCGTCGAGCGCCCCTGCAGCGGCGCCCGCCACATCGTCGTCGGCGCCCGGCTCGTCGGCGTCGGCCGAGGTCGAGACGCTCAAGACCGCGACCGTGGCGGGCCACACCGTCGTCGTCGACGGCGAGGGCAAGGCCGTCTACGTGTACACCCGGGACAACCCGGGCGCGACCGCGAGCGCCTGCACCGGCGGGTGCGCCTCCCTCTGGCCCGCCGTGACCAGCGTCGGCGCGCCGACGCTCCAGGGCGTGACCGGGAAGATCGGCAGCATCACCGGCGTGAACGGCAAGCAGCAGATCACGGTCAACGGGATGCCCATCTACTACTACGCCAAGGACACGGCGCCCGGACAGTTCAACGGCCAGGGCGTCGCCAACGTGTGGTACGTGATCGGCGCCGACGGGACCATGATCCAGACTCCGCTGGCCTCGACGGCCGCGAGCACGGGCGGGTACTAGGCCGGTGAAGGCGCCCGCTCAGGCGCCGTAGACCGTCACCGCCGCGGCCTTCGCGACGAGCACGACGGCGGCGCCCGGGGCCAGGTCGAGCTCGGCGGCCGCCGCCGGGGTCAGGTCCGCGACGAGGGCGTGGCCCCCGGCGCCGCAGTGCACCCGCACCTGGGCGCCGCGCGGCTCGAGCTCGCGGACGACGCCGCGCCATGCGTTCCGCGGGGACCCGTGCGGCACGCCGGGCTCCCCGCCCGGGGCCGTGGGGACCGGGTACAGGGCCACGTCGGCGGGCCGGAACACGGCGACGCCCGCCTCGCCCGGGCGCGGCGGCTCCACCCCGTCCGGGACCGTGCCCGAGACCTCGCCGAGCCCGTCGACGCTGAGCCGGCCGGGCGGCGTCGTGCGCCCGGACGCGGCGCGCCCCTCGACGAAATTGAGCCCGGCGAGGCCGGCGGCGAAGCGGCTGCGCGGCCGGTCGAGCAGCTCGGCCGTGGGCCCGGACTCGGCGACGCGGCCGGCCTCGAGGACCACGACCCGGTCGGCGAGCAGGTGCGCGTCGAGAGGCTCGTGCGTGACCACGAGCGCGGTGCGGTCGGCGAGCACGCGGCGCAGGAGCCGGCGCAGCGCGGGGGCGGCGGCGACGTCGAGCGCGGCGAACGGCTCATCGAGCAGGAGGACCCGGGGCTCGGCCGCGAGCGCCCGGGCGATCGCGACGCGCTGCGCCTGGCCTCCCGAGAGCTCGGCGGGGCGGCGCCCGGCCAGCTCCTCCGCCTCGACCTCGCGCAGCCATCGGCCGGCAGCGGCGCGGGCCTCGGCCCGTGGGGTGCCGGCGGCCCGCGGCGCGAACGCGACGTTCTCGAGCACGCTCAGGTGCGGGAAGAGCAGCGGCTCCTGGGCCAGCAGCGCGACCCCGCGCTGGTGCGGGGGGACCCAGGCGCCGCGGGCCTCGGCGAGGACCCGGCCAGCGAGCGTGACACTGCCGGTGTCCGGCCGCAGCAGCCCCGCGCACAGCCCGAACAGCGTCGACTTCCCGGCCCCGTTCGGGCCCATGACCGCGACCGTCTCGCCCTCCCCGACCGCGAGGGCGAGCCGGACGCCGCGGGCGGCCAGGCCGGCGTCGACCGTCAGGGGGCCTCCCGAGCCCCCGGTCACCGCGTGCCCCCGGCCCGGCGGCCGTAGGCGAGGCCCACCACGGCGGCGGCGACGGCGACGAGCACGAGCGCGAGGGCCACGGCGGCGTCGGGATCCGTCTCGCGCTGCAGGTAGACCTCGAGCGGCAGGGTCCGGGTGACCCCCTGGAGGCTGCCGGCGAACGTGAGGGTGGCACCGAATTCGCCGAGCGAGCGGGCGAAGGCGAGCACGAGCCCGGAGGCCAGGCCTGGCAGCACGAGCGGGAGCGTGACGCGGCGGAACGTGCGGGTGGGGGACGCGCCGAGGGTCGCGGCCACGGCCTCGTAGCGGCCGCCCGCGGTGCGCAGCGCCCCCTCGAGGGAGACCACGAGGAAGGGCAGCGACACGAAGGCCTGCGCCATGACCACGGCCGTGGTGGTGAAGGCGACCTGCACGCCGAGCACGTCGAGCCAGCGCCCCACGAGCCCCAGCCGGCCGAACGTGTACAGGAGGGCGAGGCCGCCCACCACGGGAGGCAGCACGAGCGGCAGGAGCACGAGGGCCCGGAGCCACCGCAGCCCGGGGACGCCGCCGCGGGCCAGGGCCATGGCCATCGGCACCCCGAGCACGAGCACGAGGGCGGTGCTCGCCGCGGCCGTCACCAGGCTCAGCCGCAGCGCCGCGAGGGACGCGTCCGAGGTGACCAGCGGGATGAAGTGCGGCCAGTCCACGCGGGCGAGGATCCCGGCGAGGGGAACGACCACGAACAGCGCCCCGACCGCCGCGGGCACCCAGAGCCAGCCCGGGAGCCCGGTGAACCCGCGGGAGCTGACCTTCAGGAGGTGCCCCCCAGACGGTCCCTGCGCTGAGGGGTCATGTCCCTGCGTTGAGGGGTCAGGGCGCGCCGAAGCCGGCATCCGCGAGCACCTTCCGTCCCTCGGGGCCCGCGACGTAGTCGGCGAACTCGCGGGCGAGCTCCTTGTCCTTCCCGTCGCGCAGCACGGCGATCGGGTAGCGGTTCACCGCGGAGCCGGCCTCGGGGAACGGCACCGCGGCGACCTTCCCGCCGGCGCCGCGCGCATCCGTGACGTACACGAGCCCGGCATCGGCCTCCCCGGAGATCACCTTCCCGAGGACGTCGGTCACGTTGGACTCCTGCGACACCGGGGCGAGGGCCACGCGGGCGGACGTCGCGGCCGCCTGCGCCGCGGCCCCGCACGGCACCTGCGGCGCGCAGTCGACGAGCTTGAGCCCGGGCCGGGCGAGGTCCGCCAGTCCCCTGATCCCCGCGGGGTTCCCGGGCCGCACGGCGATGGTGAGCACGTTGGTGGCGAAGTCCGCGGGGGCGCCGTCGGCCAGCCCGGCCCCGGTGACCTTGTCCATGGTCGCGGTGTCCGCGGAGGCGAAGAGGTCCGCGGGGGCCCCGTTGGCGATCTGCGCCGCGAGGTCCGAGGACCCCGCGAAGCTGAACGCCACCCGGGTCCCGGGGTGCGCGGCCTCGAACTGCTGCCCGATCGCGCTGAAGCTCTTCTTCAGGGATGCGGCGGCGAACACCGTGAGGGTGCGGCCCCCGCCGTTGCCGGACGACGACGCCGGGCCGCCCGCCGCCGTCGTCCCCCCGCACGCCGTCAGCAGCGCCACCGCGAGGAGTCCGGCCAGCGCCGCGGCCGCGCGCCTCACAGGGCCCTCCCGCCCAGGGTCTCGACGATCACGGTGGTGGCCTTGACCACCGCGGTGGCCACGGACCCGGGCTCGAGCCCGAGCTCCCGCACGGCCTCCGAGCTCATGAGCGAGACGACGCGGTGGGGTCCGCACTGCAGCTCCACCTGGGCCATGACCGTGTCCACCGTCACGGCGGTCACGAGGCCGACGAACTGGTTCCGGGCCGAGCGCCCCACCCCCGAGGGGTCCGATGGGGCGGCCGCGATGGCCCGGGCGTGCGCGGCGAGCTCGGCGCCGTCCACCGCCGCCCGGCCGGACTCGTCCTTGTGGGCCGTCAGTGTGCCGGAGTCGACCCAGCGGCGCACGGTGTCGTCAGAGACGCCGGTGAGCCGGGCGGCGTCGGCAATGCGGAGCAGTCCCATGGGGGCAGTCTACGGGCCGGGTTCCGCATCTGCGGAGGAAGAGCCCACCAGAAGGTCGCAACTGCGGAAATGGAGTTGAATAGACCGGCGAGATGGAAGACTGAGGGTGCGTCCGCCGTCGTGCGCGCACCCTCCCCCCGACCCGAGGAGCGTTTCATGAGCGAGTCCCCCGACGTCGAGCCGACGCAGCCCGCCGGCCCGGTGGTCTACCGCAGCGGCCAGGAGATCGAATGCTGGCTGACGGACATGGACGGCGTGCTCGTCCACGAGAACCATCCGGTCCCCGGCGCCGCCGAGCTCATCCAGCGGTGGGTGGACACCTCCCGCCGCTTCCTGGTCCTCACGAACAACTCGATCTACACCCCGCGCGACCTCGCCGCCCGCCTCGCCTCCTCGGGCCTGAGCATCCCCGAGGAGAACATCTGGACCTCGGCGCTGGCCACGGCGGTGTTCCTCAAGGACCAGATGCCCGGGGCGCGGATCTACGTGATCGGCGAGGCCGGGCTCACCACGGCGCTGCACGAGGCAGGCATGATCCTCACCGACCAGGACCCGGACTACGTGGTGCTCGGCGAGACGCGCACGTACTCGTTCAACGCGATCACCACCGCCATCCGCCTCATCCTCGACGGCGCCCGCTTCATCGCCACCAACCCCGATGCCACGGGCCCCTCGCGCGACGGCGTGCTCCCGGCCACGGGAGCGATCGCCGCGCTCATCAGCAAGGCCACGGGCCGCACGCCCTACACCATCGGCAAGCCGAACCCCATGATGTTCCGCTCGGCCATGAACCAGATCGACGCCCATTCGGAGACCACGGCCATGATCGGGGACCGGATGGACACCGACATCATCGCGGGCATGGAGGCCGGGCTGCACACCGTGCTCGTCCTCTCCGGCATCACACGGCGCGAGGACATCGCCGCCTACCCGTTCCGTCCCAACCAGATCCTCAGCTCCGTCAAGGACCTCCTGCAGCAGCTCTAGTGTCTGGCCGGTCACTCCTGGGTGTCCGCAACGAGACAGCCCCAGACGGAATGCGCATGCATCGCGGCGCGCTGCACTGAACGGTTGACAATCCAGCGAAGACAGAGGAGATCGACATGGCACAGTTCACCGACAGGGTAGCCCTCGTCACGGGCGGCGGCTCGGGTCTCGGCGAGGCGATCGGGAAGGAGCTCGCGGCCAAGGGCGCGAGCGTGGTCCTGACCGACATCAACCTCGAAGCAGCCCAGCGAGTGGCCCAGGAGATCACCGATGCCGGCGGGACGGCGTCCGCCTTCCGGGCCGACACGGCGAAGAAGGAAGACGCCGAGAAGTCGGTCCAGTTCGCCGTGGAGACGTACGGCAAGCTGAACTACGCCGTCAACAACGCCGGGATCGGCGGGAAGAACGCGCCTACCGGCGAGCTCGACCTGGACGACTGGGACAAGGTCATCGACATCAACCTCAACGGCGTGCTGTACGGGATGCGCTACCAGATCCCCGAGATGCTCAAGGCCGGCGCCGCGGAGAGCGCGATCGTCAACATGGCTTCGATCCACGGGATGGTCGCGGCGCTCGGCAACAGCGCGTACACCGCCGCCAAGCACGGCGTGGTGGGCGTGACCAAGAATGCCGCCGCGGAGTACGGCCCGCAGGGGCTGCGGATCAACGCCGTGGGCCCCGGCTACATCCAGACCCCGCTGCTCGAGAACAACCTGTCCGCAGAGGTCATGGAGGCCCTCAAGGCCAAGCATGTCCTGGGCCGGCTCGGGCGCCCCGAGGAGGTCGCCCACGTCGTGACGTTCCTCCTGTCCGAGGATGCCTCGTTCGTCACGGGCGGCTACTACCTCATCGACGGCGGCTACACGGCCGTCTGAGCCGCGCGCACGACGGCGGCCGGTCACCCCATGCGGGTGGCCGGCCGCTTCACCTGTGCCCCCTACCCCGCCCCGCCGCCAGCGGCCCCCACTCTCAGGGGCAGCGGCAGGAGCTGGGGCAGCAGACGGTTGAGGACGCGGTTGTAGACGATGCCGCTCCACTGCGGGCTCGCGTGGGCCGGGAAGGCCCCGATGGTCTGCAGGTCCGAGCTGACCAGGTTCTTCGCGAACAGCCGCTCCCACCGCGACCGGGCCGAGGAGTAGTCCACGGTCTGGTCTCCCGGGTTGCCGATGAACGCCATCTGCGCCGTGCCGAGCGAGTCGGTGAACCGGGTGGCGTCCCACTGGTAGATGTACTCCGACTCGCTCTGGATGAGCACGCTCGAGGGCGCGAGCGGCGAGAGCTGCTCGAGCGTCTGGTTCACGATCTGGCCCCACGTCCGCTCGTTCTTGTTCACCACCCGCTCGCCGAACTCGTAACCGCCGCGCACCACGGACGGTATCCGGATCCCGAGGTCGTACAGGTACACGACCGAGTCGAACCAGCCCTGGTCGAGGACGTCGAACTTCGAGGCCGGCGTCGAGTCGAGGAGGATCACCTCGACCTGGAGGCCGTCCTCGGCGAGCAGCCTCGAGGCGGCCTCGACCGCGACCATCCCGCCGAACGAGTGCCCGTAGAAGTACAGGGTGCGCAGGCGCCGCTGGCGGATGTAGACCCGCAGGGTGTCCAGGATCTCGTCCAGATCGAGGCCCAGGTTGGAGTAGCCGATCGCGGCGAGCTGCCCCCGCTCCGAGAGGGAGGACCGCAGGGAGGCGAGGATGATCCTCGCCTCCTCCCAGCTCGTCTTGTAGCCGGGGAACAGGATCCAGGAGGTGCCGGGGAAACGCTCCCGCGCGGCGTCGTCCGCGAGGTCGAGCAGGACCGTCTGGCGGCGCCGGCTCTGCACCTCGCGGGTGACGAACATGTCCGCGGCGAGCAGCGCGGAGGCGGTCGCGCCGCCGAAGAAGGCACGGCGGGAGAAGGCCTTGACCCGCAGAGCGGCCCGGAGCAGAGCCGGGTCCACGGATGGTCCCCCCACGTCGCTGCCCGGGCCTGGTCCCTCAGTCGAGACCGAGCTCGTCCTTTCCGAAGGCGTAGAGGTAGGGCACACCGGCCTCGGCCTCGATGCGCTCCTTCGCGCCCGTGGCGCGGTCCACGATGACGGCCACCGCGGTCACCTCCCCGCCCGCGTTGCGCACGCCCTCGACGGCCGCGAGCGCCGAGCCGCCGGTGGTCGAGGTGTCCTCGAGCACCACGACCTTGCGGCCCTCCACGCCAGGTCCCTCGACCTGCCGGCCCATGCCGTAGGACTTCTGCGCCTTGCGCACCACGAAGGCGTCCACAGCGCGGCCGGCCTCGCGGGCCGCGTGCATGAGGGCGGTGCCCACCGGATCGGCGCCCATCGTGAGCCCGCCCGCGGCGTCCATCTGGACCCCCGCGCGGTCGATCAGGTCCAGCATGACCTGGCCCACGAGCTGGCTCGCCTCGTGGTGCAGGGTGATGCGGCGCAGGTCCACGTAGTAGTCCGCTTCCTTGCCGCTCGAGAGGGTCACCTTGCCCCGCACCACGGCGAGCTCCTTGATGAGCTCCAGCAGGCGGGCGCGGGCGGCAGCGGTGTCGGCGGGTTCGGCGTCAGTCATGGCACCGATTCTAGTGGCGGTGCCGGGCGAGCCGCCGACGTCACCCCGTCGAGGCGCGACGTCACCCCAGGGCCTTCTTCCCCAACTTCCCCGCCCTCGCTCCCAGCTTTGAAGCTCTGCACTTGGCCGCAGCGGCAGGATTCCGCCGACTGCAGGGGGTGGCCTCGGCGGTCAGGCGGGGAGGGAGAGGTTCTCGACGATGTGCTCGGCGATCGCCATGGACGAGGTAGCGCCGGGCGAGGGGGCGTTGCGGATGTGGGTGATGCGGCCGCGGCGCTGGATCGCGAAGTCGTCCACGAGGCTGCCGTCGCGGTTCATGGCCTGGGCCCGGATGCCCCGGGAGGCGCCGACGGCCCGCGCGCCCTCGAGCGCGGGGACGTAGCGGCCGGCCTCGGCGATGAAGCGCCCGGGCGAGGCGAGCGTCCTGATCTCCCGCGCGGCCGTGGCGAGGTTGCGGCCCGAGAACCGCCAGAAGCCGTCGAAGCCCAGGGTGGACGCGACATCCCGCAGGTCCAGGCCCAGCCCCGCGTAGCCCTCGCGGGAGAGGGAGAGGAAGGCGTTGGGCCCCACGGTCATCTCGCCGTCGACCCGCTTCGTCAGGTGCACGCCGAGGAACGGGTAGCGCGGGTCCGGGACGGGGTAGACGAGGCCGCGGACCACGTCGCGATAGGCCGGCTCGAGGACGAAGTACTGGCCGAGGAAGGGCACGATGGCCGGCCCCGCCTCCTCGCCGGACCGGGCGGCCAGACGGTCGGACTGCAGCCCCGCGCAGGCGATGACCGCATCGAAGCGCTCGCGCCCGTGGGCCGTCTCCACCGTCGCGGCGGCGCCGACCTCCGTCACGGCCCGCACCTCGGCGCCGAACCGGACGGAGCCGCCCGCGGCGCGGGCGTCGTCGAGGAGGGCCTCGGTGACGAGCGCATAGTCCACGATCGCGGTCTCGGGCGAGTAGAGCGCGCGCCGGCCCACGGCGTTGGGCTCGATCTCGCGCAGCTCGCCGGCGTCCACCAGGCGCACGCCGGGCACGCCGTTGGCGACCGCCCGCTCGTAGATCTGCTCGAGCCTGGCCTCCTCCTCGGCGTCGAGGGCGACGACGACCTTCCCGCACGCCTCGTACGGCAGCGCCCGCTCGGCACACAGGTCCTTCAGGAGCCCCACGCCGCGGCGGCACAGCCGGGCCTTGAGGCCGCCGGGCTCGTAGTAGAGGCCCGCGTGCACGACCCCCGAGTTGTGTCCGGTCTGGTGCGCGGCGGGGCGCGGCTCCTTCTCGAACACCGTGACCGCGGCGCCCGGGAAACGGCGTGTGAGCTCCCGTGCCACAGCCGCGCCGATGATCCCCGCACCCACGACGGCGAACGACTCCCCTGCGCCCACGGTGCTCCTCTCCCCGGGCCTGTCGCCCGGCCGGCCACTGCTGGGCCCAGCCTAGCGAGGAGGCGGCCCGCGGCGAGGGCCTGCGGGGCCTATCATGTGCCGAGAACCCCAATGTTTCCCAGAGGAGGCCAGTGAACACGTCCCCGACGCCCGCCGAGGTCTACCATGCGACCCCAGACACCGCGGAACCGGCGCCCGCTGCGCTCGAGGTCACCTCCGCCGAAGCTGGGCGGCGGCTCGCGGACAGGGACGACGTCCTGCGGCACAGGAAGCGCGGCTACGCGCTCGTCAACAGGACCCAGACGCCCCACGAGGCCATGGTGGAGGACCTCCTGTTCGTCCGGGACGTGCTGGACCGCGCCGACATCCCCTACCTCCTGGTGCGCGGCAACGACGCGCGCCCGGTGATCGCGGTGGACTGGACCCGGCGCAAGGACCTGCGCCGCGCCCTGGTCGAGGCGTGCCGCGACGAGCCCTTCTACTCCCTGACGGTCGACGCGCGGAAGGACCGGGCGCTGCTCGTGGCCGACGGCCGCCTCGCCGAATCAGGGCAGGCGCGCATGTTCCGGCTCTACCGGCCGCGGATCGAGCCGGCCGGCGGACTGCGGTACGGCCACGAGACGGGCGTGCAGGTGGAGCTGTGGAAGTGGGAGGGCGAGACCCTCCAGCTGCCCATCGAGAACTCCCTCACCCGGCGCACGCTCCCCCGCAACGAGGCCGTCCGCGGCACTGTCGAGCGCTTCGGCCGGACCTGGCCCACGATCGAGAACATGTTCGCGGACCATGCGACGGACATCGACTTCACGATCGACATCGTGTTCTCGTGGGTGGACGGGGCGGACCCGGAGCTGCGGCGCTACCGCGAGTCCTTCCTGCCCGCCGTGGTGCACGGCGAGGGCGACGACGCCGATGCCCGCGTCCGGCAGATCAATGAGCTCAAGTACGCCCTGCGCAGCGTGCACATGTTCGCGCCCTGGATCGGGCGGATCTTCATCTGCACCGACTCGAAGCCGCCGGCGTGGCTCGACACGGCCCACGAGAGGGTCACGGTCGTCCCGGCTGCGGAGCACTTCAAGGACCCGTCGGTGCTGCCGGTCTTCAACTCCCAGGCCATCGAGTCCCAGCTGCAGCACATCGAGGGCCTCTCGGAGTACTTCCTGTACTCGAACGACGACATGTTCTTCGGCCGGCCCCTCGGCCCGGACATGTTCTTCTCCCCCGGCGGCATCACCAAGTTCATCGAGGCCTCGACCCGGATCGGGCTCGGCGACAACCACCTCGACCGCTCCGGCCACGAGAACGCCGCCCGGGTGAACCGGCGGCTCCTCTACGAGCGATTCGGCCGGATCACCACGCGGCACCTCGAGCACACGGCGGCGCCCCTGCGGAAGTCCGTGCTGCTCGAGATGGAGCAGGAGTTCCCCGAGGAGTTCGCCCGGACGGCGGCCGCGCGCTTCCGCTCGTGGGACAGCATCTCGGTCACCAATTCCTTCTACCACTACTACGCGCTGCTCACGGGCCGCGCGGTGACGAAGGTCGGCGCGAAGGTCCAGTACATCGACACGACGGTGCGCGCGGGGCTCGATGCGCTGCCCAAGCTGCTCAAGAAGCGGAATCAGGACTTCTTCTGCCTCAACGACGGCTCGTTCCCCGAGGTCTCCGGCGAGGAGCGCCAGGAACGGGTGACGGACTTCCTCGAGAAGTACTTCCCCATCCCCGCGCCCTGGGAGCGGTAACCCCGCCGTCTCAGACGGTGGGCAGCATGCCGGTGGCGGGCCCGATCCTCTCGGACGTGCTCCGGCGTGAGCGCCGGCCCGCGCCGTCGTCGGCGGGGAAGGTGACCCCGTGCTCGGCGAGGATGCGCTCCACATCCTCGGCGGGCACGAACCGTCCCACCGTGTCGCCGCCCGCGGCCGGCACCACCGAGTGCAGCACGGAGTCCGCGTAGACGTGGACCAGGTTGTACGCCTGGGCGTCGTCCCGGCCGCGCGTGGCCCGCAGGCCCGTGGCCGGGTGGACGGCGGCGGCCAGATCCTGCGTGTAGCACGTGGCGGAGGCGACGGACACGGGGACCCCCGCGAAGGTGCCTGAGGTCGAGTAGTGCAGGTGGCCGGCGAGGATCGCCCGTACATCCGAGCCGCGCAGCACGTCCGCGAGCGCGGCCTGCCCGCGCAGCTCCACGAGCACCGCGAGCTCCTGCACGCTCGGCACGGGCGGGTGGTGCATGGCCAGGATGGTCCCGTCCGGCGCCGGGAAGCTCAGCTCCTCGGCGAGCCAGTCGAGCTGCCCGGGCGAGAGCTCGCCGTGGTGGGCGCCCGGAACGCTCGTGTCGATCACCACGACGCGCAGCCCGTTGACCCAGTGCACCCGGTCGAACGGCTCCGCCGACGGCTCCTCGCCGAGGAGGTGCTCCCGGAGCGCGGGCCGCGAGTCGTGGTTGCCCATGGCCCAGATCAGGCGCGCTCCGAGGGCCTCGGCGGCCGGCTCCGCGATCTCGCGCAGCCGCGCGTACGCCTCCGGCTCGCCCCGGTCCGCGAGATCGCCGGTGACGACGATCGCCTCGGGCGAGCCCCCGGCGTCGTGCATCTGGGCGAACAGGCGGCGCAGCCGGGCCTCGGAGTCGAGGGAGCCCGCGAGGAGGCCGCCGCCGAGGAGGTGCGTGTCGCTGACGTGGAGGAGGAAGTGGCGCGGCCGCGGATGCTCGGCCTGGATGGTGCCCATCGGGACCCTTCTATCGTCTCGGAGTCAGTTTCCCCAGTGCACACATCCAAGACATCGCGCGGGTGAATGTCCAGTTAACGCGCCACAAACTGCCCAATGCCCCGGGGATTCGGAGGGAACGCCGAGGCTGGCGACGGCGGGAGCCGCCTCCCGCCGTGGCCCGCCCCGCCCGGGGTCCCCGGCTCAGGCCTCCGGCTGCGAGTGCAGCGCGACCCTCTCCGAATCCGCGCCGAGGCCGGCCCCGGCCTGGGCGTGCCGCTCGCGGATCTCGGCGACGATCGTGGCGTGCCGCTCGTCGGTGAGGGTATAGAAGACCATGATCGCGCCGGCGGCGAGGGCGAGGACGGCCGGGATGAGGCCCGCGGCGATCTGGATCCCGAGCACCGCCTGCGGGGACTGCTGGGCCGCGTGACCGTTGTAGCCGCCCCAGGCGATCGCATAGCCGGCGAGGGCACCGCCGATCGCCTGGCCCGTCTTGCGGGTGAACGAGAAGAGGGAGTAGATGATGCCCTCCGAACGGACCCCGGTCTTCCACTCGCCGTACTCGACGGTGTCCGCCTCGAGCGCCCACACGACGATGTTGACGCCGACGATCCCGGCCATCGCGATGAGGAAGCCGAGGAAGCCGAGCCACGCGAGGGCGGCGGGCGCGAGGAGCACGATCACGCCGCCCACCACGAGGACGCCGACGAAGGCGATGTAGGCCGCGCGCTTGCCGGCCCTGGCCACGACGGCGGGCATCACGGCGCCGAGGGCGAGCGTGACGACGAGCTGGGCGATGGAGAGCACGGGGACGAGGCCGAGGCTGTGGAGCACGTCGCGGAAGTAGTAGACCTGCACGGTGGTCAGGGAAAGGTAGCCGGAGAGGAAGAGCACCGAGGACAGGCACAGCATCAGCAGGGGCCGGTTGCCCTTGAGGGTGCGCATGCTCTGCTTGAAGGAGACCTTCGGCACGTCGCGGACCACCTTCTCGCGGGTGGTGAAGAACGTGACCAGGTACAGGGCCACACCGATGACCATGAAGACGACCGTCACGGTCGTGAAGATCGGCTGGAGGTCGGCGCCGGCCTTGAGCAGCGGGGCCACGAAGATGCCGAGGGCGGAGCCGACGAGCAGCGCCCCGATGGTCCGCGAGGATGCGAGCTTGGCACGCTCCTTGGGCTGTGGCGTCATGGCGCCGGCCATCGAGCCGTAGGGGATGTTCACGAGCGAGTAGGCCAGGCCCAGGGTCGCGTACACGACGTAGGCGTAGGCGAGCTTCCCGCCGGCCCCGATCTGGGGGATGTGGAAGTTCAGGACCGTGAGCACCATGAGCGGCACGGCGCCGAAGAGGATGAAGGGGCGGAACTTGCCCCACCGCTTGGTGTAGGTGCGGTCCACCATGCGGCCCGCGAACAGATCGGAGAAGGCGTCGAAGACGCGCACCACGAGGAACAGGGTCCCCGCGGCGGCCGCGGAGATTCCGGCCACGTCGGTGTAGTAGACGAGCAGGAACATCGTGGTGGTGGTGAAGGCGAGGTTGTTCGCGGCGTCGCCCGCGCCGTAGCCGATGATGCTCCTCAGGCCGAGCGTGCCGGCCTTCGACGGGGCGGGGGTGGGTGAAGACGTCATTGTCATGGTCCTTGGTGCTGGGGTGCGGCCGGCGGCGGGGGCTCAGGCCTGGAATGCGGTCTTGTTCTGGGTCCAGCGCCTGCGCAGCGCGAAGGCGGCGGCCTTGGGACGCCGGTCCCGGGTGAAGGCGCCCTTCTTGTTGCCGTCCACGCGCATGATCCCGTTCGAGGTCGCGAAGTCGGCGAAGTTCCACACGTGCTCGCCGGCCATGGCGTCGACCCGGTTGAACACCCGGTGGTACATCTGAAGCAGGTCGGCCTGGTACTCCTCGCTCCACGGCGCCTCGTAGAGGGAGTGGAAGCCGGCGAGGGTGTCCGCCCCGTACTCCGTCATGATGATCGGCTTGCCGAGCTTGGCGTCCCACGCCCGCAGCTCGGCCTCGAGCGCGGCCTCCGCGGCCGCGAGGTCGCCGGTGTTGACGTACCAGCCGTAGTAGCGGTTGAGCATGATCACGTCGAACAGGTCCGTGATGGTGTCCTTGTCCGGGCCGTCGAACATGACGTTGACGAAGCCGACGGGGCGCGTGGGATCCAGTTCCCGGGCGAGCGCGGCGAGCGGCTCGAAGTAGGCGCGGGCCCCCTCCTCGGAGGACTGCGGCTCGTTGGCGATCGACCAGACCACCACAGACGGGTGGTTCTTGTCCCGCGCGATGAGCTCCTCGATGACCTGCCGGTGCGCGGCAGCGGTCTCACCGTTGACGAACTCGGGCCCGTAGGTCTTCTTCGCGCCGGTGCCGAAGAACCCCGCGAAGTCCGCGTTGAGCCCCACGGCGGGCGTCTCGTCGATCACCACGATCCCGTGCCGGTCGGCGTAGTCCATGACCTCCTCGGCGTAGGGGTAGTGCGAGGTCCGGAAGGAGTTCGCCCCGATCCACTCCAGGAGGGAGAAGTCGTTGACCATGTGCGCGCCGGAGTGGCCCTTGCCGATGGTCCCGTGGTCCTCGTGCATGCCGAACCCGGTGAAGTAGAAGGGCTCGCCGTTGATGAGGAAGTCGGTGCCGCGGACCTCGACCGTGCGGACGCCGAACGTCTGGGTGTAGGAGTCGTGAACGGCGGGGCCGCCGGCCGCGGCACCCGCGCCGGACCCGCCGTCGTGCGCGAGGACCTCGACGACGAGGCGGTAGAGGTAGCCCCTCCCGGGCTGCCAGCGGACGACGTCGGGGATCGCCACGGTGCCGGAGATCCCCTCCGCGGCGCCCACCTGGGTGCCCTCGGCGTCCAGGACGCGCACCCGGACGGGGTGGATGTCGGCGCCCTCGCCCGCGACGACGACGGCGTAGTCGACCGTGGCGGTGGTGCCGTCGCCGTCGAACCCGGTGACGACCGTGACGTCCTCGACGTGCACGGCGGGGGTCGAGTAGAGGACCACGCTGCGGTGGATGCCGGCGTAGTTGTAGAAGTCGTGCATGTAGGTCTGCGTGCGCCGGCCCGCGGCGTCCTCGGCGATGCTGCCGGGCGGAATCGTGGACTGGGTGAGCTCGTTGCTCACGGCGACCGTGAGGCGGAAGGTCTCCCCGGCCGTGACGTGGGAGGTGATGTCCGCCTCGAAGGGCGTGTAGCCGCCCTGGTGCTCGGCCACGAGCGCGCTGTCCACGAAAACCTTGGCCCCGTGGGTGACGGAGGCGAAGCGGAGGACGATCCGCTCGCCGGCCCAGCCGCGCGGGACGCGGACCTCGCGCTGGTACCAGACCCGGCCCACATGGCTGCGGATGGCCGGGTCGGCGAAGACGTCGTTGTAGCTGGCGGGGACCGCCATCTCGAGCGGAGTGGCCAGCGGGGCGTCCTGCCAGCGCTCGCGGACGCCCACGCCGCTCGAGTCAACCGCGAAGGCATAGAGCCCGTCGAGGCTCACGAGTTCACGGGTGGGTCCGTCTTGCGGCTTGAGCATCGTGCTGCACATCCTTGGGCTGGAGGAATCAGGTCCGCCTCCAGCCTAGGAACTCAGTGAAACTTGCGGCAACCGTTTGCCAAAAGTTGCCGCTTCAAGTATCCGCTCAGGAGCGGAGCCACTCCGCGGCCTCGTCGGCGATCTTCTCGGGCGGCTCCGCGATGTCGAAGACCCGCCCGCGCTCGTCCTCCTGGAGGGGTTCGAGTGTGGCGAGCTGCGAATCGAGCAGGGACACCGGCATGAAGTGCCCCGGCCGCGCGGCCATGCGGGCGGCGAGGAGCTCGCGCGTGCCGTGCAGGTGCACGAACTCCGTGTCCGGGGCCGCGTGGCGGATGATGTCCCGGTAGGCGCGCTTGAGCGCGCTGCAGCCGATCACCATGGTGCCGGAGGCGCCGGCCATCTTCTCCCCGATCAGGCGCAGCCAGGGCTCCCGGTCCGCGTCGTCGAGCGGGATGCCCGCCGCCATCTTGGCGACGTTGGCCTCCGGATGCAGGTCGTCGCCGTCGAGGAACTCCCCGCCCAGCTCCTGGGCGAGGAGCCGCCCCACGGTGCTCTTGCCGCACCCGGAGACGCCCATCACGATGACGTGGAGCATCCCGGGGTCCGCTGCGTCGGTCACCAGTCGTGCACCGTGCCGTCGATGAGGCGGTTGTAGGGCAGGTACGCCTGCTGGTACGGGAAGGAGTTCGCGGCCTCCTCGTTGAACTCGACGCCGAGGCCGGGCTTGTCGCCCGGGTGGAGGTAGCCGTCCGTGAACGTCATCGACTGCTCGAAGACGGTGTTCGTCTTTTCGGAGTGCTGCATGTACTCCTGGATCCCGTAGTTGTGGATCGCGAGGCCCACGTGCAGCTGGGCGGCGAAGCCGACCGGGGAGATGTCGGTGGGGCCGTGGAAGCCGGACTTGATCTGGTACTGGGCCGCGTAGTCCATGACCTTCTTCAGCGGCGAGATGCCGCCGAAGTGGGTCGAGGCCGCGCGGACGTAGTCGATGAGCTGCTCGCGGATGAGCAGCTGGAAGTCCCAGACGGTGTTGAAGATCTCGCCGATGGCCAGGGGCGTGGTGGTGTGCTGGCGGACCAGGCGCAGGCCCTCCTGGTTCTCGGCCGGGGTGCAGTCCTCGAGCCAGAACAGGTCGTACGGCTCGAGGGCCTTTCCGAGCTTGGCGGCCTGCATCGGCGTCATGCGGTGGTGGCCATCGTGCAGGAGCGGGATCTCGGGGCCGAATTCGTTGCGCACGGCCTCGAAGACGGTCGGGAGGTGGCGCAGGTAGGCGCGGGTGTCCCAGTCCTCCTCCTGCGGGTAGGCGCCGCGGCCGGCGGGCTCGTAGTCGTAGCGCTCGCCCGAAGCCTGGGACTGGGCGGCCACCCCGTAGACGGCCTTGATGCCCGGGATGGCGGTCTGGACGCGGATGGACTTGTAGCCGAGCTCGAGGTGCTCGCGGATCGAGTCGAACAGCGAGGGAAGGTCGGTGCCCGAGGCGTGCCCGTAGGCGCGCAGGCCCCGGCGGGAGGCGCCGCCGAGGAGCTGGTACACCGGCAGCCCGGCGACCTTGCCCTTGATGTCCCACAGCGCCATGTCCACGGCCGCGATCGCGGCCATGGTCACCGGCCCCCGCCGCCAGTAGGAGGAGCGGTAGAGGAACTGCCAGGTGTCCTCGATCATGTGTGGGTCCCGCCCCACGAGCAGCTGGGCCACGTGCTCCTTCAGGTACGCGGCCACGGCGAGCTCACGCCCGTTGAGCGTCGCATCGCCGATCCCGGTGATCCCCTCGTCCGTGGTGACCTTCAGGGTCACGAAGTTGCGCGTGGGGCTCGTCACGAAGACTTCAGCGGAGACGATCTTCATCGTCGCGTCCTTTCACTGGGGCCGGGGGCTCGGAGTTCAGCATACTGAGGGTGGCCTGGGCGGCGGCAACCGCTTGCCATACTTTGCCATGGCAATCGGGGTCATTGCCGGTCGAGGGTGCCCCGCAGGGAGTGGATGCGGTCCACGAGGACCGGGTCGCCGGCGACGGCTGGGGACACGAGCTCGGCGAGCGCCTGGGTCCGCTCCCTGCCCTCGAGGGACGCGGCCTCGAGCACCTGGTCCTTCAGCGGATCCTGGAAGTCTCCCGAGGCAGCGGCGGAGACGAAGTCCATCCACACCGCGATCATCCGGGCGGCCGCCACGCCCGTGCGGCCGCCGGCGATCTCGGCGGAGAGCACCGGCACGGCGCGCATGCGCAGCTTCGTGGTGCCGTCGGCGGCGATCTGGGCGAGGTGGTGGGCGATCCTCGGGTTCGAGAACCTCTCGATCAGGGCCGCCCGGTACTGCGGGACGGCGAGCTCGGGCAGCGTCAGGTGCCGGGCGGCCGCGTCCCAGAAGGCCTCCACGGCGTCCCGGCACACGGGGTCGGCGATCGCCTCGGCCACCGTGGTGTGGCCGCGCAGCTGCCCGGCATAGGCCAGGATCGAGTGGGCGCCGTTGAGGAGCCAGAGCTTGCGGTTCTCGAACGGCTCGATGTCCGCCACGAACTGCGCCCCCGCGTCCTCCCAGCGCGGGCGTCCCGCCGGGAAGTCGCCTGCGAGGATCCAGTTCGCGAACGGCTCGGCCACCACGGGGGCCTCGTCGCGGTAACCGCACTCGGACGCGACGAGGGCCACGTCGTCCGGCGTCGTGCGGGGCGTGATGCGGTCCACCGAGGTGCCCACGAAGCTGACGCTCTCCCGCATCCACGAGGCCAGCCCGGAGTCGAGGCCCTCGGCGATGGCGAGCAGCGCCTTCTGCGCCACCTCGGCGTTGCCGGCCACGTTGTCGCAGCTGACGACGGCGATCGGGCCGGCGTCCGCCTGCCTTCTCGCCGAGAGCCCGTGGCACAGCCGCGCGAGGGGCGAGTCGGCGTCGTGCTTCTCGTAGACCGCCTCGGTGACCGTGAGGGTCACGATCGCGGTGGACGGCGCCGCGAGCAGGGCGTCGAGGCGGGCGGTGTCCGCGCCGTCGATCGCCTCGGCAATCGAGCCGACCACCTCGAAGCGGTCGCCGTCGCCGCCGCGCTCGATCAGGGTGAAGAGCCCGTCCTGGGCCGCGAGGACGCGGGCGGCGTCGGGGCGGCGCCCGGTGAAGGAGGCGATCCCCCATTCGGCGGCGTCCGGGGCGTGGGCGGTGAACCAGGCCTGGTGCGAACGGTGGAAGGCGCCGAGGCCGAGGTGGACGATCCGCACCGGGGGTGCGGGGGCGCCGGACCTGCCCAGGAGGGGAAGCACCTCGGTCGAGACGGTGGCATGCATGGTGACTCCCCTTTCGGGACTGGGAACTAGAGCTTGAAGACGCGCCGCGGCGAGCCGTCGACCAGGTCCACGATGATCTCGTGGGCCCTCGCCTCGGTGATGCGGTGCTCCGCGACGAGCCTCGCGAGGAAGCCCGCGTCCATGCGACGGCTCATGTTGTGCCGTGCCGGGATGGAGCAGAACGCCCGCGTGTCGTCGATGAAGCCCGAGGTCCGGGTGAAGCCGGTCGTCTCCGTGACGGCCGAGCGGAACCGGAGGATGGAGTCCGGTGCGTCGAGGAACCACCACGGGGCGCCCACGTACACGGACGGGTAGAACCCGGCCAGGGGCGCGAGCTCCCGGCTGAAGACCGTCTCGTCGAGGGTGAACAGGACGAGGTGGAAGTCCTTGGCCGTGCCGAAGTCCTGCAGGAGCGGGCGGAGCCCCTCCGTGTAGTGCACCGCGAACGGGATGTCGTGGCCGGTGTCCGCCCCGAACTGCGTGAAGGTGGCCGTGTGGTGGTTGCGGAACGAGCCGGGGTGCACCGTCATCACGAGGCCGTCCTCGACGCTCATCCGGGCCATCTCGTACATCATGTGGCCCTCGAAGGCGTCGCGGTCCGCCGCGGTCGCCTGGCCGCGGCGTGCCTTGGCGAACAGCGCCTCCGCCTCGGGGCCGCTCAGCTTGAGCGTGAGCGGGGTGCGCACCCCGTGGTCGGCCGAGACGGCGCCGTTCTCGACGAAGTAGCGGCGCCGGTTCTCCAGCGCCCGGAGGTAGCCCGCGTAGCCGCCGACGCCGTCGCCCGCCTCTGCGGTGAGCCGGTCCACCCGCGCGGCCCACTCGGGGTGCGCCACGTTGATGTAGGGGTCGGGGCGGAAGGTCGGCAGGACCCGTCCGGTGAACGACTCGTCCTTGGCCAGGAGCCGGTGCGCCTCGAGGCTGTCGAGCGGGTCGTCAGTCGTGGCGAGCACCTCGAGGCCGAAGTCCTCGAACAGCTGCCGCGGCCGGAAGGAGGGCTCGGCGAGCTTCGCCGCGATCGCGTCGTAGACGGCGTCGGCTGTCTCGGCGCCGAAAGAGTCCACGGTCTCGGCCGGAAGGCCGAAGACGTGCTCGAACTCGCTGCGGATCCAGTAGCCCGAGGCGGTCCCGTCGAAGAGCGGCCACGCCGCGGCGAAGTGCCGCCACGCGGTGCGGGAGTCCACACTGTGCGGTCCGGGGCCGACGCGGAGCTGATCCAACCCCACGCCGCCGGCATGGATGAGCCGCGTGACGTAGTGGTCCGGGCTGACCAAGAGGGCCGTGGGGTCGGGGAACGTGGTGTCCTCCGCGAGCATCTCGGCCGGCACGTGCCCGTGCGGGGAGATGAGCGGAAGGTGCTCGACCTCGGCGAGCAGCTCGCGCGCGATCGCCCGGGTTCCCGGGTCGACCGGCAGGAGGCGGTCGGGGTTGGCCGCGATGGACTGGCTCATGGGTGCTTCTTCTCTCTCTGGGCGGCGGATGCCGGGTCAGCGGGCCTCGACGCCAGCGGCCTCGAGAACCTTCGCGAACGCGCGCGCAGCGACGCCGAACGCGAACGGGCCGCTGAAGCCGCCCGTCTCGTACGCATACGCGAGATGGGGTTCAAGCGAGGCGAAGCCGGAATAGCCGCTGTCGCGCAGGGCCTCGACAGTGCGGAGCACCTCGCCGTCCCCCTCGCCGGCCGGGACCACCTTTCCCGACGAGGCCAGAGCGTCCTTGACCTGCAGGTACACCACATGCGGGCGGAGCTCCTCGTAGCCCTCCGTGAACGGCTTGACCCCGCACTGGACGAAGTTGGCGGGGTCCCATGCGAGTTTGAGGGCAGGAGAGTCCACAGACTCGACGATGTCCAGGACGCGCTCGGGCACGTCGCCGAAGATGTCCTTCTCGTTCTCGTGCACGAGCACCACGCCCGTGCCCTCCGCCCGTCGGGCCAGCGCCGTCATACGCTCGATCACCGCGTCCCGGACTTCCTCCGGGGCCTTGCCCTCGTAGTAGAAGGAGAAGATGCGGATGTACGGGGCGCCCAGGACTTCGGCGGCGCGGAGGGCCCGCCCCAGGCGCTCAAGCTCGTGCTCGACGGGGAGGGCGACGTCCACCTTGCCGATCGGCGAGGCGATCGCGGAAGCCTTGAGACCAGCCTCGTCGAGGACCGACTTGAGCTCACCGAGCTGCTCCTCGGACAGATCCACGATGTTCGTGCCCCACGCGCTGCGGACCTCGATGTGGCCCGCACCCAGCGCGCGCATCACGGCCGCCTGGACCCGCGGGTCCGCGTCGATCTCGTCACCGAAACCGGACAGCTCCCACTGGACTGCTTCAGACATTGTCACTTGACTCCTCCGGACGTCAGACCGCCCACTAGGTACTTCTGGAAGAACATGTAGATCAGGACCACCGGCGCTGCGCTCACGAGCGAGGCCGCCATCATCTGGCCGTACTGCGGGATCGCTCCCCCCTCGGTTGCACTCGAGAAGATCTGCAGGGCCACCGCCGCCGTCTGGGTGTCAGGCCGGGTCATCACCGAGGCGAAGAGCACATCATTCCACCCAGGAAGGAACGCGAAGATCGCGGAGACGACCAGACCGGGCCAGCTCAGCGGCAGGATGATCCTGGTCAGCACGCCGAGGTTGGTCGCGCCGTCGATGCGGGCCGCCTCCTCAAGCTCTTTCGGCAGGCCGCGCAGGTAGGTGACCATCACCCATGTCGAGAACGGGAGCGAGAAGGTCAGATAGGTGACGAAGAGGCCCCACCGAGTGCCGATGACCTGAAGGCCGAGGTACGTGGCCGAGGAGGAGAACAGCACGAAGAGCGGCAGCACGAGCAGCGTACCGGGAATGCTCTGGAGGCCCAGGAGGGCCCGCAGGATCGTGCGCCGCCCCCGGAACTGGTAGCGGACGAGGACATACGCCGTCCCAATGGAGAACGCGGCGGAGACAACAGCGGTCGAGCCGGCCACGATGAGCGAGTTCATGAGCCCGTTGGCGAGCCCGACGCTCGTCCAGATGGTGAAGTAGTTGCTGATGGTCCAGGAGCTCGGCCAGAACTCTCCGGACGCGACGCCGATGTCCGAGTTGAAGCTCGCCAGGCCGATATAGACGATCGGAAGCAGGACCGCGGCACACAGCAGCACGGCGATGAGGACGAGCAGCCACCCTGGCAGGAGGCGGGTCACCTCACGCTGCTGCTGCGATCCGGGACGGTCGACGGCGGTGCTGCCGTCCGAGGGGCGAATTGCTGCGGTGGTGGTCACTTTCGACCTCCGGGGGTCTCGGCGTCGTCCAGCTTGACGGCGCGCAGATAGATGAAGAGCGGGATCGCGACGAGGATGAGCGAGACGACCGCCATCCCGGCGCTCAGGCCGAAGCGGAAGCTCTCGAAGCTCGTCGCGTACGTCAGGTACGGGAGCACCTCGATGTCGTTCGGGGCAGGGAGCCCGAAGAGCACGTACGGGAGCGTGAAGTTGTTGATGTGGTTGAGCATGCCGATCAGAACCGCGAGCGAGATCGGGCCCTTGAGGTACGGGAAGATCACGTACCGGAGCTTCGTCCACCACAGGGCGCCGTCAAGGGCTGCGGCCTCGTGGACCTCGTGGTCCACGGCCTGGAGGCCGGAGAGCGCCAGCAGGTAGATGAACGGCCACGAGGACCAGATCTGCACGAAGACGAGGACCCAGTACGTATTGGGGCCGTTGAGGAAGAGCCCCGGGTCGATGCCCAGGTGGTGCAGCGCGATGGTGATGACGCCGCTGGGCTGGAACATGGTCCGCCACACCGTGGCGACGACGAAGCCAGGCAGCACATACGGAATGAGGAAGACGGAGCGGACCAGCGCCCGGCCGCGGAACTTGTTCTGCGTCGCTACCGCCGCCGCGATTCCGAGGGGCAGGGTGACGATTGTCGCGATCGCCGAGTAGGAGACGCTGAGCCAGACCGAACGCAGGATCCCGGACTGGGTGATCGCCTCGACGTAGTTGGCGAAGCCGATGAACGGCGCCGAGAGCCACTGGCGCAGCGAGTACTGGTCGAGGTCGAGGAAGGAGATGTAGACGCCGAGCAGGAGGGGTACGACGATGACGACCAGCATGAGGACGCCGCCGGGGATGAGCATCCAGAGGGGGCGATTGCGCTCGGAGAGCCCGCGGCGCCTGCCCGTGTCCGGTTCAGGGGTGGGGCCGTCATCGATCGGGGCAGGGGCGGGCCCGAGGCCCCGGCCCGCCGCTGCTGCGGCGAGCCGGGTCTCCGGGGCGGGGTTGCTTGCTGTGGTCATGATTACCTCAGTGGATCCGCGAGGCGGACTACTTGGCTCGGCTCAGCGACTGCTGAGCGGTGTTCTGCGCAGTCTGGAGGCGCTGGCTCAGGTTCGAGTCGGAGACCTCCCCCGAGGCGAGGTCGGGGATGCTCTGCACCGCGACGTTCACGAGGGCGAGCTGGATGTCCGCCCACGCACCCGTGAAGGGCGTCGCGTAGGACTTGGCCGCAGCATCGGTGATTCCCGCCATGTGCGGCGCGGAGCTGAACGTCGCGAGTGCCTCCGCGTTGGTCGGCAGGTCGCCGAAGAGCTTCTGGTAGTTGACCTGGGCGTCCTTGTCCGTCACCTGCTTGAGGAAGGCCAGGGCGAGGTCCTTGTTCTTCGTGTACGAGGCGACGCCCATGTTGTCGCCGGACAGGATCGACGCGACGGGGGTCCCGCCGTTGGGGTTCGAGCCGTTGACCGAGGTCGGCATGAGCGCGTACTCGAACTGGTCCTTGATCGCCGACTTGCCGAGGGTCACCTCAGAACTGATCGAGGTCATCGGGAAGAAGGCCGACTTGCCGGACGCAAAGTTCGCGAGGGCCTGGCTGTCGGTCCAGCCTACCGACGCGGGGTCGACGACCTTGTCCTTCGTGAGCCAGCCGAAGTAGGTCTGGTACGCGCTCTTCACGATGTCGTTGTTGATGTTGGCGTTCTTGCCGTCAACGAGTTTGTTGCCCTGCTGCTCCGAGAACGCCCAGATGTACTTCCACGGGGAGTAGCCGTCCTTGTAGCCGACAGACATGCCGTAGACGCCCTTGGAGGGATCGTTGACCTTCTTGGCCTGCTGCTCGAGCTCGTCCCACGTGGTGGCGGGCTTGTCGATCCCAGCGGCCTTGAGGAGGCTCTTGTTGTACGCCATCACGAACGGCCTGCTGGAGAAGGGGACCGCGTAGAGGTGGTCCTTGTCCGGGCCGGAAATCCCGAGGGCAGCCTGGTTGAACTTCGCCTTCCCGCCCACGGCGTTCCAGTCGGAGTCGCTGAGCTGGGCGAACGCGCCGGTTGCGACGGCGGTCGGGGTGAACGTGGTGCCGAGGTCGTAGACGTCAGGGCCCTGGCCGGAGACGGCGGAGGTCTGGATCTTCGTGAGCTCGTCGTTGCCCGAGGAGAACGTCTCGAACTTCAGATCTGCGCCGGTATTCTTCTTGAACGTCGCGGCCGTGTCGGTCATCCACTGCTGCTGCTGCTGCGGGAAGGTCGTGCTCTTGGCGATGAAGACGTCGAGCGTCCTACCGGCGCCGTTGACGGCTCCGCCGGAGGAGTTCCCGCTGGACGCACCACCCCCACAGGCAGAAAGAGCGAGGGCTGCGACCGTCGCCACGGAGGCCAGAGCGGCCTTCTTGCCAAAACGCATGAAACTCCTCCTTGAGGTTGCTCGGGCAGCTGATGTGATTCAGCTCACCCCATGCATCGATACCGTCGAGCTTAGGAAGTAGGCGAAACTAGCGGCAAGCGATTGCCATAAGTTGCCAAAGATGCTCCAATGGCATGCATGACCCAGGACCCCACCTCCTCCGAGCGGCTGCCGACCATACGGGACATTGCGGAGCTTGCCGGCGTTGCGACCTCAACCGTGTCGCGTGCGCTGTCCAACCCACAGCGCGTCAACGCCAGGACGCGGGAGAAGATCGAGCGGATCGCGTCGGAGCTGCACTATGTGCCGAGCAGCCAGGCGCGGGGGCTCAGTTCGGGCCGCACTGGGGTCGTCGCGATTCTCGTTCCCGACATCACGAACCCCTTCTTCTTCGACATCATCCGGGGCACGCAGCACCAGCTGAAAGCCTCGGGCTACACGCAGCTGCTCGTCGACACCGAGGAAGCGACGGACGTTGAGCTCGACACGCTGCGCAAGATGCGCCGCTCGACCGACGGTGTGATCCTCGCTGCCTCGCGCCTCACCGACCAGCAGCTCGCGGATACAGCGCTGCGGCAGCCGCTCGTCACCATCAACCGCGCGACCGCCGACGCTCCCACTGTTCTGATCGACACGCCCAGCGCCGTGGTCCAAGCCCTTGAGCACCTCGCCTCATTCGGGCACAGGTCCGTGGTCTACGCAGCTGGCCCGACGAGCTCGTGGTCCAATCACCGGCGCTGGAAGGCGATCGAGGAGGCTGTGGCGCAGCGCGGGATGACGGCCACGCGGATCGGCCCCTACGCCCCGACGGCGTTCTCGGGCGCGGCCGCGGCCGATGCCGCCCTCAGCACCGGGGCAACGGCGATCGTCGCCTTCAACGACCTGCTCGCGATCGGGATGCTGCAGCGGTTCAACGAGCGCGGCGTGCGCGTGCCCCTGGACGTGAGCATCGTGGGGTGCGACGACATGTTCGGTTCTGACTTCTGCAACCCGCCCCTCACCACGATTGCCTCGCCTGTCGAGCAGGCAGGACGGGTCGCAGTCTCGATGCTCATGGCGCAGCTCGACCCGATCCACGGCGGCACGGCCCGCAAGCTCGCGGTCATGCCCACCCACCTCAAGATCCGCGCCTCGACGGGGCCTGCCAGGGCCTGACGCGCAGCGGAGGGCGGCCCCGGCGCCGAATCGTGCGCAGGGGCCGCCCTCTCAGCGAGCCCCTCAGGAGCGCTGCGGGAAGATGCCCTCCTCGGCGATCCGCTTGTTGAGCTCGGCCAGGAACTCGCCCTCGTCGAAGTCCATCGGAACCTCCTTGCCGGTCCAGGCGGAGAGGTGGATCGCGTTGGCGAGGCGGACCCCGAGGATCCCGTCGCTTCCGGGGGCGATGAGCGGGGTGCCGTCGAGGATGTTCGCGGCGAAGTTCTCGAGGACTGTCGCATGCTGCCCGCCCCACGCCGTGTCGAACTCGAGGGTCTCGTGCGTGTAGTACTCGTTCGGGTCGAACTGGTCGCTCGTCATCTTCCAGATGTCCTCGGTCGGGATGCTGGCGTTGATCTCCTGCTCCGAGCGGCGGTAGCGGGTCACGACCGCGGTCTTCGAGTCCGTGACGACGATCTTGCCCGCGTCCCCGGTGATCTCGAAGCGGTCTGTGCCCACCAGCTCGTGGGTCGCGGTGGTGAACGTCCCGGTCGCCCCGCCGCCGTAGTCCACGACGGCGACCACCTCGTCCTCGACGTTGATGTTCCGCCGGAAGCCGAAGCCGGCCTTCGCGAACACCTTCTCCGGCACGCCGCAGATCCACTGCCACAGGTCAAGGTTGTGCGGCGCCTGGTTCACGAGGACACCCCCGCCCTCGCCGCCCCACGTGGCGCGCCAGTCGCTCTGGTCGTAGTACGCCTGGGGGCGGTACCACGTGGTGATGATCCAGTTGGTGCGGCGGATCGCCCCGATCTCCCCCGACTCGACGATCTGCTTCAGCCGGCGGTAGAGCGGGTTGGTGCGCTGGTTGAACATGATCGCGAACGTCAGCTCCGGCTTGCTCGCGGCGAACTCGTTGAGCTCGCGGACCTGCTTGGTGTAGACGCCCGCCGGCTTCTCGACGAGCACGTGGATGCCGCGCTCGAGCGCCTGGATGCCCATCTGCGGGTGGAGGTAGTGGGGCACTGTGGTCACGACGGCCTCGACGGCACCCGATTCGAGCATCGTCGCGTAGTCATCGAACACCGCGACCCCGGGGTGGCGCTCGGCCGCGAGGTCGCGGCGGCCCGGGTCCGTGTCGGCGATGGCGACGACGTCGATGTTCGGCACGCGCCCGTCTGCGACCAGCGCCGCGTACTGGCTGCCCTGGTTGCCGAACCCGACGATGCCGAGGCGCACTTTCCTGCTCATGCTGGAGCCTTTCCTAGAAGAGGTCGCCGAAGCCGAGGGCGACGAGGTTGTCGTGGGAGGTGGTGAGGGCCTCGAAGACGGTCCGGCCGTAGAGCAGGTCCTGCTCGACGAGGAGGTAGCGCGCGCCGGCGTCGATCGCGGCGGGCACGATCGCGGCGAAGTCGAGGTTTCCCTCGCCGACCTCGGCGAACTGGACCACGTCCTTGAAATAGCCCTGGAAGGAGGCGGAGTCGCCGGACTCGTAGGCGGCGATGCCCTCCTCGGGCAGCGCGCCGATGCGGTAGTCCTTGAGGTGGACCATGGCGGTGCGGCCGGCGTACTTCGCGAGGGTCCGGACGGGGTCGAGGCCGCCGCGCTGGACCCAGTGGACGTCCACTTCGAGGCCCATGCTGGGCGCCTCTTCGGCGAGGATGTCCATCACGTAGCGGCCGCCCATCTTCGCGAAGTCGACGTGGTGGTTGTGGTAGTAGAGGGTGATCCCGTGGTCGGCGAGGGCCGGCGCGGCCTTCTCGACGCGGCGGGCGTAGTCGACCACGCGGTCCTCGCTGCGCAGCTCGGACATGGGAAGCATGCCGATGCGGAGCATGTCGGTTCCGAGCCGCGCGCAGTGGGAGGCTGCGCGCTCGACGTCCACGGCGAGCGCGTAGGGCGTGGCGCCCGGCTCGCCGTCGAGCTGTGCGGACAGGGCGGCGAACTCGATGCCCAGCTCGCCCCGGGAACGCTCGAGCTCGCGGACATTCGCCTCGTCCATGGGGATCTGGGAGACCTCGACGGCGCGGTAGCCGATCTCCGCGACCTTGCGGAGCGTCTCGAACGGGCCAATATCCGCGAAGCTCTCCTTGAGCATCATTGCCTGCACGCCGATCGTGGCCATGGGTCTCCTCAATCGTTCTTCGCGGCCGGCATCTGCGTGGCGGCCGTCACAGAGTGCTTTCACTCTAGGCAGGGCCCACGGGGGATGGTAAACGTTTGCCAGAAGTTGCCGAATTTAGACCCAGGCGCTCGGCGCATACGAGCGCGCATAGACGTCCTTGATGAGCCGCAGGGATTCGGAGGCCTCCCGCGCGCCGATCCAGAACCGCTCCCCCGTCGCCGCGCAGCGGTAGAAATCTGCGATGAGCAGCTGATGGGAAGCACCCCAGTAGCTCCGCTCCCCCGGGAGCACACCGGCCTCCTCGACCGTCTCGACGCGCCCGTCGCCATGCCGGACGGTGAGGGCGCCGCGCAGGCTCAGCTCCGCGGACTCCGTCTGGATGTCCAGGGTCACGGGGGCGTTGAGGCCGTTGGCGTTGGTCGCGAAGAAGACGCTGCGCGCACCCCCGGCATGCTCCAGGACCAGGTCCGCGGTGTCCTCGACCTCGATCACGTCCCCCAGGACCCGGGCCGCGGCGCGCCCGTCCACGACCTTCGCGGGCCCGACGAGCCACTGGAGGAGGTCGAGCGTGTGGATCGCCTGGTTCATGAGCAGGCCGCCGCCGCTGCCCGCCCACGTGCCGCGCCACGGCCGGGCCGCGTAGTACTCGGCCGGCCGATGCCACATCACCGTGGCCTGGGCCCCCAGCACGGCACCGAGCGCCCCGCCCGCCAGGAGGTCGCGCATCGCGGCGACGGGCGCGTTGTAGCGGTTCTGGAAGCACACGCCGAGCTGGGTCCGCCCGGCGAGCCACGCGGCGTCGGCCGCCCCGACGAGGCGCTCCGCGTCCGCGGACGTGTGCGCGAGCGGCTTCTCCGTCAGGACGTGCACGCCCGCGGCGAGCGCCTCGAGCGCTGCCGGGGCGTGCTCGCTGTGCGGGGTGCAGACGTGGACGACGTCGGTGCCTCCTTCGGCGAGCAGTTCGCCGACGCTGGCGTAGCCGGGGACGCCGTGGGCAGCGGCCGCGGCGCCGCGCCGCGCGGGGTCAGGGTCGACGACGCCGACGAGCCGCGCCGCGCCCTGCGCCGCGAGCGCCCCGATCGCGGCAAAGTGCTGGGCCGAGATGTCGCCGCAGCCGACCACAGCGGCGCGGAGCACGGGCGTTTCCTGAGGCTGCATCCCTCCACGCTAGTGAGCCGCCCTCAGCGTCGCAATCGGTTGCCATCCTGTGCCGTCACCGGCGGCGCCGGGCGGCCTAGCGGTGCGTCTCGCCGTCGCCCAGATCGAGGAGGGCGAGCTCGTCGCGGCGCGGCAGCCCTTCCCAGTCCCCCAGGTGCCCCACGGCGAAGGCTCCCAGGAGGCAGCCCCGACGCAGCCGTCCTGCCACGTCGTCGCCGTCGAGCCTCGCCGAGAGGTACCCGGCAGTGAATGCGTCCCCGGCGCCGACCGTGTCCACGGCCCTGACCGGGAAGGCGGGGGCGTGGAGCAGGCCGTGGGGCGTGAAGGCCTGGGCGCCGTCCGCGCCGAGCTTGGCCACGACCTCGCCCACGCCCGTGCCGAGGAGCTCCTCGGCGGCGGCCTCGAGCGTGGCACCCTCCGGGGCGGCGAGCGCGAGCTCGGCCGGGGAGCCGATGACCACCTCGGCGCCCTCGATGAGCCAGGGCAGGACCTCTGCCGCCTCCTCGGGACTCCACAGCTTGGAGCGGAAGTTGATGTCCACGGAGAACGGGACCGCGCGCCGTCGGCAGAGCTCCGCCGCGTGGAGCACGGCGGCGCGGGCCACGTCGGAGAGAGCGGGGGTGATGCCGGTGAGGTGCAGCCACCCGAGATCCCGGTCGAGGATGCGGTCCACATCATGCGGCGAGAGCCGGGCACCTGCGGAGCCCCGCCGGTTGTAGAAGACCCGCGAGACCTCCGGGGTGCGCGCCTCGAGGAACATGATGCCCGTCGGCCTGGAGTCGCGGCGCACGCGGGAGGCGTCGACGCGCTCGGCGGCGAGGCTGCGCAGGATGAACTCGCCCAGCTCGTCGTCGCCCAGCACGCCGCCCCACGAGGACTCGTGGCCCAGCCGGGCGAGGGCCACGGCGACGTTCAGCTCCGCCCCTGCGGCGTGCATCGTCAGCTGGCCGCCGATCGCAAGCGGTCCGCCCGACCGCAGCGAGACGAGGGCCTCCCCCAGCGTGACGGCGGCACCGCCGCCCTGTCCCCTCACGCCGCGCCCTCGAGTTCCCGTGCGGCCGAGACGAACGCCCGGGCGCGCTCGGCCAGCGCCTCGGCGCTGCCGCCCCGCGCGCCGTCCCCCACGAGCGGGCCGCCGGCGCCGATTCCCAGGGCGCCCGCTGCGACGTACTGCGGGAGCTGCTCGAGTCCCACGCCGCCGACGGCGAGGAAGGGGATCTGCGGGAACGGCTCGGTGAGGGCCTTGAGATAGGCGGGGCCGACCGCCGAGGCGGGGAAGAGCTTGACGGCGGCGGCGCCCTGCCGCCAGGCCTCATAGGCCTCCGTCGGGGTGAACGCGCCGGCGAGGACGGGGACGCCCCGGCCGGCGGCGTACGGGACCGATTCGCTCACGGACGGGGTCACGACGAACGTCGCGCCCGCCGCGATGACCGCGTCGACGTCCTCGAGGGTCATGACGGTCCCCGCGCCGAGGTAGGCGCCCTCGGGGACCTCCGCGGCCACGGACGCGATCGCGTCCGGCGTGCCCGGCGTGGTGAGGGCGATCTCCACGAGGCGGATGCCCTCGCGGAAGAGCACGCGCGCGGCGTCGGCGGCATGCTCGGGCGAGTCCCCGCGGATGACGGCGACCACGCGGCTCGCGCGGACCACCTCGAGGAGGGTGGGGTTGTCGAGAGTGCTCATGGCTGCCTTTCCGTCGCTGCCCTTTATCACCACTCCGCGAACGATCCGTCGGAGTGCCGCCACACCGGCCCGCGCCAGGCGTGGCCCCGGAGATCGGCATCGCGGACCGCCGCCTCGTCGACCTCGATGCCGAGGCCGGGGGCGGTGAGCCGCTCGATGCAGCCGTCCACGAACGCGAGCGGCCGGGTGTCCACCACATAGTCCAGCACCTCGGCGCCCTGGTTGTAGTGGATGCCGATGCTCTGCTCCTGGATCAGGTAGTTGGGGGTCGAGAACCCGACCTGCAGGCAGGCCGCGAGCGCGATCGGGCCGAGCGGGCAGTGCGGGGCGAGCTGGACGTCGAACGTCTCGGCGAGTGCGGCGATCTTGCGCACCTCGGTGATGCCGCCGGCGTGGCTCAGGTCCGGCTGGGCGACCGCGATGCCGGCCTGGAGCACCGGGAGGAACTCCTGGCGCGAGTAGAGCCGCTCGCCGGTGGCGATCGGGATCGCGGTGGACTCCACCATGCGCCCGATCAGGTGGGAGTTCTCCGGCACCACGGGTTCCTCGAGGAAGAATGGGTGCAGGTCCGCCAGGAGCGAGGCGGTCCGGCGCGCCGTGGCGAGTGTGAACCGGCCGTGGAAGTCGACCGCCACATCGCGGTCGGGGCCGAGGACCTCGCGGGCGGCGGCGACGCGACGCACGACGCCGTCGAGCTCGGCGACGCTGCCGTTCGCCGACATGCGCCCCGACGCGTTCATCTTCACGGCCGTGAGTCCCGCCTCGACCTGGGCGGCGATCGCCTCGGCCACCTCGTTCGGCTCGTCCCCGCCGACCCATCCGTAGACGCGGATCCGGTCCCTGACCGGGCCGCCGAGCAGCTGGTGGACCGGCGCCCCGAAGTGCTTGCCGGCCACGTCCCACAGGGCCTGGTCGAGGCCCGCCACGGCGCTCGCGAGGATCGGGCCTCCACGGTAGAAGGAGCCCTTGGTGAGGACCTGCCAGTGGTCCTCGATCCGCAGCGGGTCCCGCCCGATGAGGAGTTCGGACAGCTGGTCCACGGCCGTGCGGACCGTTTCCGACCGGCCCTCGCAGGTCGCCTCGCCCCAGCCCACGATCCCGGTGTCGGTCTCGAGGCGGACGAAGAGCCAGCGCGGCGACACGAGGAAGGTCTCAATGCGGGCAATCTCCATGGCCAGTACGCTATCCCCATGCGCGAACTCCAGGCGAAGATCATCGAGGAGATGGGCGTCAAGCCCGAGGTCGACCCCGCGGAGGAGGTCGAGGCGCGCGTCGCCTTCCTCAAAGACTACCTGCGGGCCACCGGCTCCCGGGGCTTCGTCCTCGGGATCAGCGGCGGCCTGGACTCGTCGCTCGCGGGACGGTTGGCCCAGCTCGCGGTCGAGTCGCTCGCGGAGGAGGGGGTCGAGGCGGACTTCGTCGCCGTCCGCCTGCCGCACGGCGTCCAGCATGACGAGGACGACGCCCAGGCCGCCCTCGGCTTCATCCGGCCGAAGTCGACCCTGACATTCAACATCAAGGAGGCCGTCGACGGCTTCGAGGCGGAGTACGAGCGGTCCTCCGGCGGCGAGCTGAGCGACTTCGTCCGCGGCAACACCAAGGCCCGTGCCCGCATGACGGCCCAGTACATGATCGCCGGCGAGCGGAACCTCCTGGTGATCGGCACGGACCACGGCGCCGAGTCGGTGACCGGCTTCTTCACCAAGTACGGAGACGGAGGGGCGGACATCCTTCCGCTGTTCGGGCTCGACAAGCGCCAGAACCGTGCGCTCCTTCAGCACCTCGGCGCGCCGGAGCAGGTGTGGCAGAAGATTCCCACGGCCGACCTCCTCGATCTCCAGCCGGGGCGCACGGACGAGCACGAGCTCGGCATCACCTACAACGACATCGATGACTACCTCGAGGGTCGGGACGTCTCGGACGAGGTCGCCGAATCCATCGAGCGCCGGTACCTCATCACCCGCCACAAGCGCGCCACCCCCGTGACACTGTTCGACTCCTGGTGGCACGAAGGGGCCGCGAGCTGGTCCAAGTAGCGCCCTCCGCCCTGCGAGCCGGCAGCGAGTCGGCACCCCACGGTGCCGACTCGCTGTGCGGTTGATAGCGTGGGCGGCGTGAAGCTTGCTACCTGGAACGTCAACTCCCTCCGTGCCCGCGCCGACCGCGTCGAGAACTGGCTCCTGCGCAGCGACGTCGACGTGCTCGCGATCCAGGAGACCAAGTGCAAGGACGAGAACTTCCCGTGGGAGCTCTTCGAGCGCAACGGCTACGAGGTCGCGCACTTCGGGGTGAGCCAGTGGAACGGCGTCGCGATCGCCTCCCGCGTGGGGCTGACCGACGTCGAGCGGACCTTCCCTGACCAGCCCTCGTTCGGGAAGAACGGCGAGAACGCGGCCCAGGAGGCGCGGGCCATCGCGGCCACGTGCGCCGGGGTGCGGATCTGGAGCCTCTACATCCCCAACGGTCGCGCCCTCGACGATGAGCACATGCCCTACAAGCTCCAGTGGCTGAAGGTGCTCCAGGGCCACGCCGCCGAGTGGCTCGCGCAGGATCCCGAGGCGCAGATCGCCCTCGTCGGGGACTGGAACATCGCTCCGAAGGACGAGGACGTGTGGGACATCGACCTGTTCCGCACGCAGGGGCTCACGCATGTCAGCGAGCCCGAGCGGGACGCCTTCCGGGCGTTCGAGGCCTCGGGGTACACCGACGTGGTGCGGCCGTTCACCCCTGGGCCCGGCGTGTACACGTACTGGGACTACACCCAGCTGCGCTTCCCCCGGAAGGAGGGCATGCGGATCGACTTCGTCCTCGGCTCGCCGGCCCTCGCCTCGCGCGTCACGGGCGCCATGATCGACCGCGAGGAGCGCAAGGGGAAGGGCGCTTCCGACCACGCGCCCGTCGTCGTGGACCTGGCGGACCCCTCGTGACCGCGGCATGCGCGCCCGCACGCGCCAAGAGCGGAACGGGATGAGCGCGCGGCGCGTCCGCGCGGGGCGCCCTCTCGCCTCCCAGCTGCGCGTGTACGAACCCCTCTCCGCCTTCACTGCCGAGGAGCAGGAGAGGATCAGACGCGGGCTCTCGGAGCAGGGGCGGAACGAGCTCGACCGGGCCGAGGCCGAGGACGCGCTGCGCCGCATCGCCCGCCAGTCGGGCGACCCTTTCCCGGACGGCCGCGCAGAGTTCACCCGGAGCATCACGGCGGATGGGAAGACGGTCTACTGCCCGTCCCAGCTCGTCCTGCGCTCCGGGCTCGCCGCCGAGTCGGTGCTGACGACGGCGCCCGCTCCCCTCGCGTCCGTCCTGCTTCCCGAGACGGCGCGCGCCCGGCACCAGGAGCGGGTGGACCGGCTTGCCGAAGAGCCCGGGACACCCCGGATCAATACGCGAGAGTCGCTCTGGGGCATCCCGTTCAGCTGGTTCGTGCTGTTCCATGAAGGGGACCCGACCGACGTCGTCGAGGAGGACGACCATGTGGCGACCGTGCGGATCACCGCCACGTGGGCCAAGGCGATCAGCCGGGCGCGCTTCGCGGTCGCCAATCTCGCCCTCGCCGCGCCCGAGATGAATCTGCTGGACGAACTCACGACCCTCACCGAGTGGCTCGAGGAGTTCAGCCCCGATTCGATGGTCGAGCTCGACTACGGGAGCGTGGCAGACAGGGTCTTCCCCGATGATTCTCCGACGGATGTCCTCCTCGGCATCGAGTGCCTGGCCGAAGGGGACATGACGGGCGCCGCTGCCGCCTACCGGCGCCTCGCCTCCCGGTGGATCCCGATCCGCCAGCTGGCCCGCGCTTCCTGAGGCCAACTGGAAGACCGGTGGGCGCCCGTCAGCTGCCGCTGGCGTCGCTCACGTTCTGGCGGGCCTCCTGGACGCGGCCCTGCATGGAGTCGCCCTGGGTCTGCGCCTCCTCCTTCACGTTCTGCGCGCCGTCGGCAGCGGTGCCCTTCACCGAGGCCACGGCTTCTTGGGCCGGCGCCTTGAGGTGGTCGGCCACCTCGCGCGCGGCGCCCGTGACCTGCTCAGTGAGCGGCTGTGCCTTGTCCTTGAGGGTGTCGGCGAGCTCCTGCTCCTTCTCGCTGGCCGGGATGAGCGAGGAGACGAGCAGGCCGGCGCCGAAGGCGATGAGCCCTGCGGCGAGGGGGTTCCCGCGCGTCTTGCGGACCACGCCCTCCTGCGCGTGCCCCACGGTGTCGCCCGCCCCGTGGACCGTGTCCCTGGTCGAGGCCCTTGCGTCCTCGGCGGTTCCCATGACCCTGTCCTTCATGTCCGTCATCGCCCCTTTGATCTTCTCGGTCTGGCGGTGCGCTATGTGGGACGGGGTGACCTTGTCGGCCACGGCGTCCACGTCATAGCCCAGCCGCGCGCGCGTCTGCTCGATGTTCTGCCTGACTTCTTCGGGGTTCTGGCTCATCGTGGCTCCTCACTCGGCTTGAGCGACTCAGGAATCTTCTTGACGGTTTCCGCGGTGCGCGGCAGGCCCTTGGCAGCCTGCAGCTCCTTCTTGGCCCGGACCGCCAGGATGGCGGCCACGATGCCCCAGAGCACGGCGACGATCACGGCCGACCAGCCGAGACCGACGAGGTAGTACCCCAGGGCCCACCACAGGGCGAGGGAGAGGAAGAGCAGCACGAAGTGGCCGGCGATTCCGGCACCGCCGTACATCCCTGCACCCTTGCCCGCGCGGGTCGCGGTCTCCCGCGCCTCGGCCTTCGCCAGCTCGAGCTCCTGGCGCACGAGGGTCGAGAGGTCACCCGCGACGTCCTTGACGAGATCGCCCAGCGAATTCGTCGCGGCCTTCTCCTCGGCGGGCGGTGTGGCGCCGGCTCCCGGGGCGTAGCCCGGTCCCCCGGCCACCGGGGAGGTTTCGTACCCGGGACTGTGGCTCACGGCAGCTCACCCCGCTGCGGGTCGCGCGGCTCCATGAGGCCGGAGGCGTGCCGACCCGTGTACTCGTCGACCTCTTCGGGCCCGGCGGCATAGTCGGGGTTGCCCACCGCACCCGCTGCCTGCTCGGCGTAGCCGGTCTCCTCGGGGTATCCCTCGCCGGCGCCCGCAAGGCCCTGTCCGTAGCCTGCTCCTGCTCCATAGCCCGTCTCCTCGGGGTACGCGCCAACAGGCGGGTACACCGATCCGGCACCGGCACCGGCACCGGCGCCCGCTCCGGCGGCGTAGCTGCCGTCGGTCGGGAAGCCTTCACCTGTCGGGTACGCCGCAGTGGGCGCAGCCGGCTGGGACGGCGCCTGCGTGGGCTGGGCCGGAACCTGGGCGGACCGCGACGGTGCCTGGGCCCCGCCGTCGGACGCGTTCGCCGCGAGCGAGCGCGAAAGGCGCCCCGCCAGCAGGCCTGCCCCCGCCGCGATGGCGAGGAAGGCACCGGGCTTGCGCCGTGCGTAGCCCTTGACCTCCTCCAGGAGGGAGCCCGGGTCCCTCGCGTCGAGCCAGTCCGCGAAGGATCCTGCGCGGGTTGCCGCCTGGCGCACGAGGTCGGTCCCGACCCCGGATCCTTCGCTGTTGGAGGCCATGGAGTGCAGCTCGCGGTGGATGGAGCGCAGCCCCTCGGCAGCCCTCGACTGCTGGCTGGCCGCCTGCTCCATGAGTTCCTGGCGCCCCTGGTGGTAGAGGTCCTTCGCCTGGTACTTCGCTTCGTGGGCAACGTTCGTGGCCTCCTGCTTGGCCACGCCTCCCACGGCTCCAGAGGAGGAGGCCGCGTCGCCCGCAACCCCCTGGGCCTCGCCCTTCACCGCGTCCGTGGTGGATGGTGACTGCTCCGGTCCTCCGGGATATCCAGACAGAGATTCGCTCATGGTCTTTTCCTTTCGCGATCTTCACTAGGTCGAGTACCTGACGCATGGTCGAATACCCGATCCCCGGAAATTCACACGAAAGGCGCGGACGACGGCGGCGCGGTCGACTCCCGGACGATGAGCCGCTGCTCGGCCACTTCGCTGTGGACCGCGCCCGTCTCGCCACCGAGCTCGGCGAGCAGCATCTGGGTCCCGCGGCGGGCCTGGGCCCGAGGATCCTGCCACACCGTGGTGAGGCCGGCCGAAGCCCCCATCTCGTGGCCGTCGATCCCCACCACCGAGAGGTCCTCGGGCACGCGCAGGCCCAGGCGCCGCGCTTCGAAGAGCACGCCAAGGGCCATCTCGTCGGACGCACAGACGATTGCCGTGGGCCGGGGCTCGGGCAGCGCCACGAAACGGTGCAGGGCCTCGACGCCGCTCGCGACCGTGAAGTTGCCGTAGAAGGAGGCGTCGGGGTGGAGCTCGAGCCCCGCCGCGTGGACGGCGTCGTTGAACCCTTCGACGCGGATCTGCGGCACGGAGAAGTTCAGGTCCGAGTCGTCCTGCCCGTGCAGGAGTGCGATGTGCCGGTGGCCGAGGTTGATGAGGTGCTCAGTGATGGAACGCGCCGCGCGGTAGTCGTCGATCCCCACGTTCGAGCACCCGGGCACCGGGCCGCCGACCACCACGAGGGGCATGTCGATCGCATGCAGGTCCTCGATCTCCTCGGGGCGGAGGAACATGCACAGGAGCAGGAGCGCGTCGATCTGCTTGTGCACCATGGCCTTGCTGAAGAGCCGCTCGCGCGGGGAGGAACGTCCCCCGAGATTGAACAGGGAGAGGTTGTACCCGCGTCCGTGCAGTTCCTGGTCGACGCCGGCGATCGCCTTCCCGAAGAACCACCGGTCCACGTAGGGGGCCAGCACCCCGATGGTGCGCGTCTTGCCGCTCGCGAGCCGTGACGCGGCCGAGGACGGCACGTAGCCCAGTTCCTTGGCTGTCGCGAGAATCCTGGCACGGGTGTCCGGCGAGACCCGCGGCAGACCTCGGATGGCGCGCGAGACCGTCGCCGTCGACACCCCCGCGGCGGCAGCGACGTCGTCGATCCCTACCATGTTCCCTCCCCGGGGAAGGCCGCCGCGGCGGCCCAGTATCAGCCCTTGAACTCGTCCTTCTCGCCGCGGAGCACCCTGCGCCGCAGCTTCCACAGGCCCGCGATCGCGAGCAGGACGGCGAGCAGGCCGAGCGCCCAGCCGAGCGCGGGCTGGCCGGTGACCTCGAGCCACACGGTCACGACGAGGAGGATCAGGCCCCAGAAGGCCAGGAAGCCGATGAAGATCTCAAACTGCTCGATCACGGCCTTCCTGTGCGGGGTGGAGCGGCGGTACGCCGCCCCACCCATGGACATCGGATCATGGTGATCGATCACTTGACCGCACCGGCGGTGAGCCCCGCCACAATCTTGCGCTGGAACACGAGCACCAGGATCACCAGCGGGATCGTGACGATGGTGCCGGCCGCCATGACGGCGGTGTACGGTTCTACGTGCGGCTGCGAGCCGGCGAACGAGGCGATCGCCACTGTCACCGTCTTGGTCGCGTCGGAGGACAGCTGGCTGGCGATGAGGAACTCGTTCCATGCCCCGATGAAGGCGAGGATCGCCGTCGTGAACGTCGCGGGCGCGGCGAGCGGCAGGATCACCTTCCGGAACGCCTCGCCCTGGGTGCACCCGTCGATGCGCGCGGCCTCCTCGAGTTCCCACGGCATCTCGCGGAAGAACGAGGTCAGTGTGTACACCGTGAGCGGGAGTGTGAACGAGATGTCCGGGATGATGAGAGCCTGGTAGGTGCCCATCCAGCCGATGTTGGTGAAGAGCTGGAACAGCGGCGTCACGAGCGCGACGCCTGGGAACATCGACGCCCCCAGGATGAAGCCCATCACGGCGAACTTGAACCGGAAGTTGAGCCGGGCCAGCGCATAGGCGGCGAAGACGCCGACCACAAGGGCCACGACCGTCGTGACGCCCGCGACGATGAAGCTGTTGAGCAGGTTCTGGGCGAAGTGGTTCCCCAGGCTCGTGTCGAACACGGTCTTGAAGTTGTCGAAGGTGACGTGGGTGAAGAAGAACGTCGGATCGAACGTGTACCCCACGTCGCGGAACGCCGTGACGACCATCCAGTAGAACGGGGCGAGGCACCAGAGGAGGATGATCGCGGCCGAAATGTAGGTCCGGACCGAACGCCAGACGAAACGCTTGCGCGGCGCTGGGGCTGCTGCGGTCCGGGGAAGGGTTGCGGTGGCTGCCATGTCACTTCTTTCCCGCGGAGGTGGCCGCGCCCACGGCGTTCGCGCCGAGGAAGCGGACAAAGATGAAGGCCACGATGAAGATCACGAGGAACGTGATGGTCGAGAGCGCGGCGGCGCTGTTGAACCCCTGTCTGATCTGGTCGACGACGAGGATCGAGAGGGTGGTGGTGTTGTTGCCGCCCTGGGTCATGATGTAGGGCAGGTCGAACATCCGGAGCGCATCGAGCATGCGGAAGAGGATGGCGACCATGAGGGCCGGCTTGACGAGCGGAAGCGTGATCTGGGTGAAGCGCTGCCACGTCGACGCGCCGTCGACCTTTGCCGCCTCGTACACCTCGTCCGGGATGAGCTGCAGGCCGGCGAGGATCAGCAGTGCCATGAACGGCGTGGTCTTCCAGACGTCGGAGATGATGATCGCCCACTTCGCGGGCCACTCGGACCCCGTCCAGAGGATGTGGGTGCCGAAGAGGCTGTTGGCGATGCCGTCGACCGCGAAGATGAAGAACCAGAGCTTGGCGGTCACGGCCGTGGGGATGGCCCACGGGACGAGGACGGCCGCGCGGACCGCGCTGCGCCCGCGGAACGTCCGCGCCATGATGATCGCCATCCAGAAGCCGAGGACGGTCTCGAGCGCCACGGTGACGATTGCGAAGAAGAAGGTGGTCCCGAACGCGTTCCAGAACTGGGACCCGAGGGTGCCCGGGGGGCACGACTGGCCGTTGCACTGCTGCGCGAGCCAGTGGGTGTAGTTGTCGAACCCGGCCGCCCCGCCTTGGACGAAGAAGCCGTTGACCAGCCCGGCGTCCTTCTGGAAGGACATGATGATCGCGTTGACCACCGGGTAGACGATGACGACCGCGAGCAGGATGATCGTCGGCAGGAGCAGGATCGAGGCCGAGCGGCCCTGGGTGATCTGCCTGCGGTCGGCGCTCTCCTTGCCCGGGGTGTGGTGCGGCTCGCGCGTTGCCGCCTCGCTGGCGGCCCGGGGCGGGACCTGAGTGGACATGGTGTGACTCCTCTGTGAGGACTGTGCCGGCTCTGGGAAGGGGGCGGGCGGTCCGGCGCCGCAGGGCGCCGGACCACCCGCCCCGCAGCGGCTACTGGCTCGCCGCGGTGATGGCGGACTGCATGTCGGTCAGGGCCTGGTCAACCGACTTGGACCCCTTCAGTGCCGCGTAGGCGTTGTCCTGGATGGCCTTCGTGACGCCCGGGTAGTACGGCGTGACGGGGCGCGGCACGGCGTTCTGGATCGAGGTCAGGAGGGTCGGCAGGTACGGCAGCTTCGCCGTCAGCTGCGGGTCCGTGTAGAGGGACGAGAGCACCGGCGCCAGGGATCCCTGGGTCGCGTAGAACTTCTGCGTGTCCGAGCTCGCGATGAACTTAAGGAAGTCCAGCGCCGTCGCCTTGTGCTGCGAGTAGACGCTGATCGCCGCGTTGTGGCCGCCCAGCGAGGACGCGCCGGGGCCGTTCTGGCCAGGCAGCGGGGCGATGCCGAACTTGTCCTTGACCATCGAGGAGCCGTCGGTCTTGGCCAGGTTGTAGACGTACGGCCAGTTGCGCAGGAACATCAGCTTGCCGTTCTCGAACGCCGTGCGGCCCTGCTCCTCCTGGTACGTGATGGCGTCCTGGGGGATGTTGCCGTTCTTGTAGGCGTCGACGAGCTTGCTGAGCCCCGTCTTGGCCTCGGGCGAGTTGACCACGGCCTTCCCGGAGTCGTCCACGATCTTGCCGCCGAACGAGTTGATCGCCTCGGCCGTGTTGACCGTGAGGCCCTCATACTGGGCGAACTGGCCGGCGTAGCAGCCGATGTTGTTCTGCTTCGCGATGGAGCACATGCTCATCATCTCGTCCCACGTCTTCGGCGGGTTCGGCACGAGGTCCTTGCGGTAGTACAGCAGGCCACCGTCGGACGACTGCGGCGTCGCGTAGAGGGTGCCGTTGTAGGTGGCGGTCTTCACCGTCGCCGGGAGCATTCCCGTGGTGTCGATGGCCATCTTGTCCTTGAGGGGCTGGAGCCAGCCCTTCGCAGCGAACTCGGCCGTCCAGACCACGTCGACATCGACGACGTCGTAGTTCTGGTCCTTGGCCTGGAAGTGCTGCACGAGGTCGTCGTGCTGCTGGTCGGCCTGGTCGGACTGCTCCTTGAAGGTGACCTTCTGGTCCGGGTGGGCCGCGTTCCACTTGTCGATGAGCGGACGGACGACGTTCGAGTTGTCCTTGCCCTGGACGTAGGTGATCGGGCCGCGCCCGTCGAGGTTGTTGGCTGCATCCCCGCCGCCGGTGCTTCCCCCGCCCCCGCTGGATCCGCCGCTGCAGGCCGAGAGGGCCAGCACCAGTACGCTTGCCGCGGCCAGAGGAGAGGCATATCTGGAGAAGGTTCGGATTCTCATGCTCGACTCCTGTGTCGGTCGAGGCAGCGCTCACGCTCCGCCGCCCCAGTGATTTGTGGTGGACCTCACACTAGGGGCGATGCAAGGATTTGTGCAAGCGCTTACGCAGATCGTTTCCTCCCCGTGACCTGCCGCACCAGCGGGACGCAAGGGGCTGGTGGGACGCGCAGCGGGGGCGCCCCCTGGCTGAACCAGAGAGCGCCCCCGCACGGCCCGGGGGCCGGCTGGCCTACTCGGCCTTGTCTCCCGTGAAGATGCCGGCGATCTTCGAGCCGAAATCCTTGACGCTCCCGCTGACGCCCTCGGCCAGGTCCTTGGCGTGCTGGCCGACATCGCCGGAGAAGAACTCCTTCACGTTCTCCGTCGCGTCCGTCGCGAACTCCTTGCCCTTCTCGACCGCGTCCGTCGCGAACTCCTTGCCCTTCTCGACCGCGTCCGTCGCGAACTCCTTGCCCTTCTCGACCGCGGCCTCGATGCCGTCCTTCGCTCCCTCGGTTCCGTTCCCGCTCATCTGCTTCCTCCTGTCGAGGCCGTGCCGGCCAGTTCGGCGTGGGCGAGGATGCGCCCCCGCGCCTCACGCTAGGCGGTGGCGCTGCGGGGATTCAAGCAGCCCCTCAGTCGGCTCGGGCGGCGCTAGCGGACGCGTTCGGCTCGGCTGAATCGGGTGCGCGCGCCCGAGGTGATGTGCAGGAGCACGGGGACGGAGACACCGACCACCTGCCGGAGGCGGTCCACGAGGCCCTCGACGTCCTCGGCGATCGCGGCGGGGTCCGCGCTCTGGCGCGCGACGAGCCGGATGCGCAGGGCCGTGCGGCCCTCGAAGTCCACGGCCACCACGCTGCTGCCCAGGACGTCCTTGCGCGGCGCGAGCGCTCCCCGCACCGCCTGCTCCACTGCGGCGGCGGCGATGCTCACGCGGCCCCGAGCCTCGCCGGGGGCGAACTCCCCCTCGGGCCCGGCGCCGCCGTCGGGGCCGGTCGCGGCGACCAGGTCGCTGCGCCCTTTCCCCTGCTGGGCGACCCACCACACCATGAGGAGGATGACGACGACGGCGGCCACGGTGAGCAGGAGCCAGAGCCAGGAGACCGTGGTCCCCGGCACGCGTGACCCCGTGAAGACGGTCCCCGCAGACTCCGCGGCAGGCGGCGCCCAGCTGTGCCACCAGGACGCCACCGGGGGCACGGCGGCCAGCAGCACGAGCAGGGCCCCGAGGGCGAGCAGGACGAGGCCGAAGAGGAAGATGAGGACGCGGTTGAGGGCCCTCGGTGTGCCGTTCATGCGCCGACCACCCCTGCCCCCTCGACCCGTACCCGCAGCTGGAGGTATGGCTCCGGGCGCAGCCGGGCGAGCTCGTCCTCGGTCGCAGCGAGCACGTCCTCGGCCCGCACGGGGATCCCCGAGGTGGGGCGGACGTTGACGATCGCCTCGCGCTCGGTCATGACCACGTTCACCTGTTCGGGCCGGACCACGGCGGCCGCCCGGGCGCGCCGCGCCAGCGCGGAGGCCAGCACCTCGTCGTCGACGACGACGGCGATCCGACCGCCGGGCAGCGAGCGGCGCCCCCGGCGCCCCGGCCGCACCGCGACGACGATGAGGATGAGGCCGACCATCGCGAGCACCGCTCCGGCGAGCCCGAGGAGCCCGCGGTTGGCCCCAGCAGGGAGCCCGGCAACAGCGCGGGCCGCCGACTCGGGATCGATGAGCCACGCGGGCTGGCCCACGGCCTGCAGCGTGGACTCGAGGAGGCCGTACGCGCAGACGGCCGCCACGACGAGGGCAACGAGGCCGGACACGTACGCCCGCGATGAGCTCGTCTCGCGCCGGACCGCGGACTCGAGCCCATGGCCGCCGCCTGGCGACGGCGCTGCGGTGCCCTCAGCCCTGGCGGCGCGGCGCTCAGCCATGCGGGACCCCCACGGAGCGGCCGAGGACCGCGGGCCGCCGCTCCGCCCGCATGCCCGAGACGCGGATGTCCACGCGCGAGAGGGTCGTGCCGCTGAGCCGCGCGACGGAATCGAGGATGCGGCCCTTGGCCGCGGCACAGCGCTCCCAGACGCTTCCGCCCCAGGCCGAGAGGTCCACCGGCGCACCCGCTTCCGAGAGGTCCGGAATCGCCACCGGTGCGACGATCCGCAGAGCCAGCAGGCCGGCGTCGTCCGACCAGTCCGCCCGGACGTCACCGGGGCGGATGCCGAGCTCGGCCGCGGCGGCCGCCTGCGCGAGACTCGTCAGGGCCTGTGTGCTCACCCGGTTGAGGCCGGCGTGAGCGCTGCCGGGGGGACGCGCGGGCGGCGCCGGCACGGACGCCCCGCCGCCCGGGAGAGGCATCTGGATCACGAGGAGGATCGCCGCCCCAGCAGCGCCTCCCAGACGCGCCGCAGGTCGAGCCGCCCCTCGGCGGCCCTCCCCAGCGCCGCGCCGATCGCCATGAAGAGGAGTGAGACGAGGAAGCCCCACACACCGAACTGGAAGGACATGAAGGCCAGGAACGCTCCTGCGCCGATGCCCACGACGACCAGACTCACTGCACCTCGATTCCGGGCTTGGCGCCCTGGCGCGGCTCGCCGATGAAGACGTCGGCGATCTCGACGTTGACCTCGATCACCTGCAGCCCGGTGAGCCCCTCCACCGCGCGGTAGACGGCCGCGCGAACCTGATCGGCGAGCTGCTGCAGCGGGACCCCGTACTCGGCCACGAGCGTGACGTCCACGGCCGCCTGCGCCTGGCCGACCTCGGCGCGGACGCCGGCGGCATGGTCGCTCAGCGCCGGGCCGACGGCCTCGCGGATCGCTCCGAGGGCGCGGGAGGGCGAGGACCCGAGGGAATGGATGCCGGGGACCGACCGGGCGGCTGCCGCGGCGACCTTGGCCACAGCGTTCTCATGGACCACGGTCCGTCCGGTGGCGCCGACAGCAGCGCCGTACTCAGCACCGACCGCGCCTGGTTCCTGGGTCATGCGGCCTCCCCTCGTCGCCTCTGCGCACTACCTTAGTACGCGCCGCCGACACTGGGCCCGAGGCCCGCGCGGGACAGCTTTCAGGCCGCGACGAGGCCGTCCGCGACGACGCCGAGCATCGAGCCGACCTCGTCCGGATCGAGCGCGCTCGCGTCCGCTACGGCGGCCACGGCGCCGACGAGGCGCGAGATCTCCATGGCGCTCACCCCGGGGCGCAGGGCGGGCCCCAGCTCGTCGATCACGCGCTGGTTGGCACCGAGGTACCGCGTGCACTTCGCCACGAACGGAGAATCGGGGTCGCCGAGCGCGAGGGTGATGCGCGCGGCCGCGCCCTTGTGGCCATTGAGCAGGTCGACGTAGTCGCCGAACCAGCTCACGAGCTTGTCCCTCGCGGAGCCGTCGAGTCCGAGGGCGCGGTCCACGGCGGCCTTCACCTTGTCCGTCCAGGCCTCGAGCACGGCGTCGTACAGGGCCTCCTTGGTGGGGAAGTGCCGGTACAGGGTGCCGGCCCCGACCCCTGCGGCCTTGGCCACCTCGTCCATCGACACCCCGCTGAAGCCCTTGTCCTTGAACAGGGCGCGAGCGATCTCGACGATGCGATCGCGGTTGCGGCGGGCGTCAGCACGCACGGGCTACACACCTTTCCTCGGGCACGGTTGCCAAACGGAGAGTGTCTCCGTATAGTTCTAACCGGAGGATCTCTCCCCTTTAGTGTACGTCAGCCCCTCGGCCAGAACAGGACACTTCCCCATGCCGCAACCCATCGCCGTCCGCGCGCCCGCAGCGACCCAGTCCGCGGGTGCAGCACATCCCCGCCGCGCCGCCAGCATCGGCCTCTGGCTCGTCATGCTCGCCCAGCTCATGCTCGTCCTCGACGCAACCGTGGTGAATGTCGCCCTTCCGCACATCGCCACCGACCTCCGTTTCTCCCCCGCCCAGCTCAGCTGGGTGCTCAACGCCTACGCGCTCGCCTTCGGCGGCGTCCTCCTGCTGGGAGGACGGGTCGGGGATGTGTTCGGGCGCCGCCGCACCTTCCTCATCGGTGTCGCGGCCTTCACCGCCTTCTCCCTGCTCGGGGGCCTGGCGACGTCACCGCTCCTCCTCGTTCTGGCCCGAGCCCTCCAGGGCCTCGGCGCCGCCTTCGCCGCACCGAGCGTGCTCGCGCTCGTCACGACCTCCGCGAAGGACGACGGCGCGCGCCACCGCGCGCTCGCCCTCTTCTCCGCCATCGCCTCCATGGGCGGCGCGCTGGGACTGATCCTCGGCGGCGTCCTCACCGACGCAGCCAGCTGGAGGTGGACGCTCTTCATCAATGTGCCCATCGGCGCCCTGATCCTCGTGGCCGTCCCGCGGCTCGTCCCTGAGACCCCGCGCCGGTCCGGCCGCTTCGATGTGCTCGGCGCCGTCACGGCGACGGGCGGCGCCGTCGCCATCGTGTGGGCGCTCCTCCAGGCGGCCGACCACGGCTGGACGGACGTCCGGACGCTCGGCGGCCTGGCCGCGGGTGCTGCGCTGCTGGTCGGGCTCGCCATCACCGAGCGCCGCGTAGCGCACCCGCTGCTGCGCCCCGAACTGCTGCGCAGCCCGAGCCGGGTCGGCGCCCTCGCCGCGATGGCGGCGACGTACGGCGGCATGCTCGCGATGTTCTTCCTCATGGTCCAGTACCTTGAGGACGTCCTGGGCCTGTCCCCGCTCGTGACCGGGCTGGCTTTCCTGCCGATGCCGCTGAGCGTCTTCGCCATGTCGCGGGTCATCCCCAGACTGCTCGAGCGCTTCGGCGCCGAGCGGCTTGTGGTCTTCGGCGCCCTGCTCCGCGTCGTCGGGTTCGTCCCGCTCACCCAGGTCGGGGCGCACACCCCGTTCCCCGTCGTCGTGGGCGCACTGGTCGCCACCGGGATCTCCGCGGGCATGACCTTCATGCCGCTCACCACCCTCGCGCTCCGGAACGTCGAGCCAGAGCACGCCGGGGCGGCGTCGGGGCTGTTCCAGACCATGCAGCAGCTCGGCGGCGCGGTGGGCCTTGCCATCGTCGCGTCGACCTACGCGGCCTTCGCGGTCCCCGGCGATGTCCTCGTCGGCGGCCGGGCCGGGTTCGTCTCCGCCACCGTCCTCTCGGGCCTCGCGCTCGTGGCCGCAGTGGGGCTGTCGCTCAGGGCCCGGCGGGCGTGAGTGCGGCCGCGGACACGCTCAGCCGGCCTCGACCAGGAGCTTGAGGTTCTCGAGCGTCTGCTCGCGCGCCCGCTCCTGCATCCGCTCGATGATGAGCTCGTCCGCGAACTTCCCGATGGCGCTTCCGGGCACGTTGTAGTCGAACTCCGCCGTCACCTCGGTTCCGGCCCCGTTCGGCTCGTAGTCCCACACCTGCCATCCGCGGAGGGGGCCCTCGAACTCGATGCGGATGCGGTGGCCGCCAGACGGGGTCGGGCCGCTCTCGGCGACCCGCGTCGTGACGTGGAAGGGGACCCCGGCCATGAGGTACTTGTGCTCCACGACGGTGCCCGCGCCGCCGTCCCCCTCGATCTTCTCGGCTTCGCCCAGGTTCACCCACCAGGAGGCCCAGTGCTTCGGATCCGCCGCCACCTCGACCACCCGCCCGACCGGCGCGTCAATGGAAGTGCCCACCTTGATGTGTCCCATGGAATGACGCTAGAGCGGCGGCCGGCGCCCGGCCACTGCCCAAAGGCCCGGCAGCTGCCCTGCACCCGCGGGGCCGGGCAGGCAGGACACAGCAACAGAGGCCCCCGCAGTTGCGGGGGCCTCTGTTGTGAAGTGGCTCCGACCGGCGTCGATCCGGTGACCTTTCGATTTTCAGTCGAACGCTCTACCAACTGAGCTACAGAGCCTCGATGATCTCTCACCGAAAGGCAACAGACCATGGGCCATGTCGCCGAAGCGACCCTGACGGGACTTGAACCCGCGACCTCCGCCGTGACAGGGCGGCGCGCTAACCAACTGCGCTACAGGGCCTCGTTTTCGCGGGTTTGTTCCCCGCTCACAAGACTTAGATCCTAGCAGACCCTTCGGGGCCACCCCAAATCCTCATCCTGCGTACCCCCAACGGGATTCGAACCCGTGTCGCCGCCGTGAAAGGGCGGTGTCCTAGGCCACTAGACGATGGGGGCCAGCCAGACCATCAAACTATAGGGCCCGGCTCTCTGGCCAGACAAATCAGTAGAGTTGCCCGTATGGGCGCGGCGTGGATGGGCGAAGACGAGTTCGAGGCCGCCGTGGACGCCGCCCTCGCCCGGATCCCCCGGAGGGTCGCCAAGCACATGGACAACGTGGCCGTCTTCATCGAGGACACCTACGTTCCGGGCGAGCACGAGGACCCGGACACAGTCCTACTGGGCCTCTATGAGGGGACACCGCTCACCGAGCGGGGCGAGTGGTACGCGGCCGGCTCGCTCCCGGACCGGATCACGATCTTCCGCGAGCCGATCCTCGAGGTGTGCTCCACCCGCGAGGAGGTCGTCCACGAGGTGCTCGTGACCGTGGTGCACGAGTTCGCGCACCACTTCGGCATCGACGACGCCCGTCTCCACGAGCTGGGCTGGGGCTGACCTACCAGGGCCACCCTTCTCTGCCCCGGTATCCGGCCGCCTTCCCCTCCGTTTCGGGTACGCATCTCGTCGCCCCTCGGGCATTCCGGGTACGACGCCGGCCACCCGGCTGCCGCTCGGAGTGGCGCCTGGGCGAGCAGCCGGCGTCGTGCGCGCGGACGGCGGCCGGAAGCTCCGCCGCCTCGTACCCGAAACGGGAAAAAGCCGTCGAGATGCGTACCCGAAACGGAGGTTGGGGGTTAGGGGGCGAGCATCGGGCCGAAGGACGACCGGTCGGCGAGGCGCTCGTCGGCACGGTCCGGGACCACCATGACGGGGCCCTTCGCGTGGTGGAGGACGCCGTCGGTCGTCGAGCCGAGCAGCATGCCCGTGAAGCCGCCGCGGCCCCGCGTGCCGAGCACGAGGAGGTCCACCGTGTGCGAGACGTCCACGAGCACGTCCACGGGGGCGCCGTCGAGGAGGCTCGTCTGCACCTCGAGGTCGGGGAAGTGGCTCTGGAGCCACGCCGTCCCGGCCTTGAGCTGGGCGCGGATGTCCTGGAACAGCTGCTCCCGGTCCACCGGGGCGGGCACCCACGCCAGGCTCCCGCTGAACTGCGGCACGGCACAGACGACCCGCAGCGGCACACCCCGCATCATGGCCTCCTCGGCCGCGATGAGCACCGCAACCCGGGCCTGGTCGGACCCGTCGACGCCGACCGCCACCACGTCCTCGACGTGCACCGGCCCCTCTTTGGACTGCTCCTCGCGGATGTGCCGGTCCTCGATGACGCCGCCGATCCGCTCCGCGAAGCGCAGCGGGACGGTCACGGTGGCGCAGTGCGCATGGGCCGGGAGGGCGCTCGAGACGGAACCGAGGAGCCGGCCGACGAAGCCGCCGCGCCCGCGGGAGCCGAACACGAGGAGCTCCGCCGCCTTGGAGAACTCGAGGAGCACTCCGGCCGCGTCGCCGGACTCGACGGAGGAGGTGACCTCGAGGCCCTCGACGTCGCCGAGCTGCTCGATTGCCTCCTTGAGGACGGCCTCGGCGCCGTCGCGGATCACGGTGTCGTCGAAGGTCGCGTAGCCGCCGTCCAGGCCCGAGGCCGCGAAGAGGGGAACGCTGTAGGCCGTCACCACGTGGAGGGGCCGCCGACGCCGCCGGGCCTCCTGGGCAGCCCACGCGAGGGCGCACCGGCCGTGCTCGGAGCCGTCGACGCCGACCACGATCCCGGTGGGGAGATCGGCCTCGGCCGGCTCGCCTCCGGCCGCATCGTCCTGGGGGTGGAGCTGGGCGTCCATGGCATCCTCCTCGACTCGCTGGGAGCCTAACACGGGCCCCACACGGCCAATGTCCCCCGTCGCACAGGGGCGGTCAAGGCCATCCTGAGAACCCTCCGCAAGGTCACGGAACGGTCTACCGAAGCGCCCCGATTTTCTGTAGGGTCGAGTGCGTCACCCCGTTCTGGAACGATCCTTTCGGATGCGGGGTGGTGTTCTGCAAGCAAGTCGGGGGAACCGCGCGAGCAGCAACCGACCGTGCCATTCCGCAGGAGGACCAGCCCCGTGCCTATGCCGTCGAGCCATGAGGATGTGCCGGACCCGCAGGCCCGGGCACTCCAGGGCGAGGACCCCGTCGCCGAGTCGACCAGTGCCGTCGTGATCGGGACGGGCCTGTCGGGGCTCGCGGTGGCCGCCGAACTCGCCCGCCACGCCGTGGCCGCGGTCACGGTGGACGGCCTCGAGAGCTCGGCCCCCACCACCGCGACGTGCGCCCTGCGGGTTGCAGACCTCTCGAGCGCCGAGTCCATGGAGTACCTCGAGGTGCTGCGGCACCTCCGCAAGCACGCCGTGAGCCACGGCCTCGACGTGCGCCATCAGCTCACCGCCCGTCACCTCGCGCTCGTCGAGTCGCCGGAGCCGGATGCCCCGGCGCGGTGGGCCGTGCGCACGGACGCGGGCGTCCTGTACGCGGACGCCGTGGTCCTCACCCGCTGCGCCCACAATCAGCTGCGGCGCTTCCTCGCGGACCTCGGCTACTCCCTCGGGGAGCACCTGCTCGAGGCCCTCGGGCAGATCGGCCTCTACCTCGTGGGGGTGACAGGGCTCGCCGCACCCAGCACGCGCGAGGTGCTGCTGCAGGCCAAGCACGTGGGCGCCGAGGTGTCGGCGCGCGTCGGCGCCGGCCTCCAGCCCGCCTGAGTCCAGGCCCTCAGTCCTCGGCGCGGCCCTCCGGCCCCTCGTCCCCTCGGGAGAGCCGGCGCCGGGCGCCCACGCCGAGCGCGGCGAGAAGGCCCACGGCGACCACGGCGAACACCGCGATCATCCACGGGAACGGTTCTGCCTGCGCCGCCGGGGCGGGCGGAGCCGTCTGGGGCGTACCCGGCTGGGAGGCCTGGATCCCGGGCGGGGTGGCCGGCGCAGCGGACGCGGCGGCGCCGGAGGCCGGCGTCGTGCTTCCCCGGGCGACCGTGAAGGTGAGGGTGCCCTCGATCGGGTGCGAGTCCGAGCTCACCACGCGCCACACCACGGTGTAGGCGCCGGCCGGGACGCCGGCGCGGAGCCTCTGGTGGACGCTGCGGTCGACCACCTCGGGAGCGCCGTCCGAGACGTCCGTCCCGGCGGGGTCCTTCACCATGACCTGCGCGCCGACGCCGAGGGGTGCCTCGCCGAAATCCAGCCGCACCTCCGCGGGAGCCGTGGCCACCGTGGCGCCCGACGCCGGCGCGGAGCCTTCCAGCGCATCGTGGGCGACCGCCGGGGCCGGGGCCAGGAGGACGAGCGCGAGGGCGGCCAGGGCCGCCGACGCCGCCGCGGCGGCACGGGCCGAAGACACGCCGAGGCTTCGGAGGATCTGCATCACACCAGCCTATTTTTCGGCCGGGGGCCTCACAACTGGCGAGTAGTATTGACCCGGCCTTCCGGCTGCCCGGGATGTCAAGCCCCCACCCCACACACCCTTTGACCCTTCATCAGGAGCGCCCATGGCATCGGCAGTGGACCGGTACTTCAAGATCAGCGAGCGCGGCTCGACGGTGTCCCGCGAGATCCGAGGCGGCCTCGCGACGTTCTTCGCGCTCAGCTACATCGTGGTCCTCAACCCGCTCATCCTCTCGGGGGCCGACGCGGCGGGGAACCACCTGGGGATCCCCCGCGTGGCGGCGATGACCGCCCTCGTGGCCGGGGTGCTGACCATCCTCATGGGCGTGTGGGCCAAGCACCCGTTCGCGCTCGCCACGGGGCTGGGCGTCAACGCGTTCGTGGCCGTGACCGTGGCCACCCACCCGAACGTCACGTGGCCGGACATGATGGGCCTCGTGCTCGTGGCCGGCGTGGTCATGTTCGTGCTCGTGCTCACGGGCTTCCGCACGGCCGTGTTCAAGGCGGTGCCGGAGGGGCTCAAGACGGCGATCGTGGTGGGCATCGGCGTCTTCATCGCCCTCATCGGTCTCGTCAACGCGGGCTTCGTGCGCCGCATCCCGGACGCCGCGGGCACCACCGTGCCGCTGGGCCTCGGCGATGCGGGCCGGCTCATCGGCTGGCCCACGCTCGTGTTCGTGGTGGGCCTGGTCCTCACGATCGCCCTCATGGTCCGGAAGGTGCGCGGCGCGCTCCTGATCGGCATCATCGCCGCGACGATCCTCGCGAACATCGTCGAGCTCGTCTTCCACGTCGGCCCGTCCGTCGCCCCGGGCCAGGCGCCCAACCCCGCAGGCTGGTCCCTCGTGGTCCCCGGCCTCGGCAGCGTCGCCCCCGTGGACCTCAGTCTCTTCGGCCAGGCCAACCCGCTCGGGGCGTTCGCGCACCTGGGCACGCTCGGCGCCCTCCTCATGGCGTTCGTGATCCTGCTGAGCATCTTCTTCGACGCCATGGGCACCATGGTTGGCCTGGCCCGCGAGGCCGGGACGATGGACGAGAACGGCCAGATCCCGAACGTGGACCGCGTGCTCCTCGTGGACGCGTTCGGCGCGATCGCCGGCGGCGGCACCTCGATCTCCTCCAACCAGATCTTCGTCGAGTCGGGCGCGGGCATCGGCGAGGGCGCCCGGACCGGCCTCGCCTCCGTGGTCACCGGGGCGCTGCTCATCCTGGCGATGTTCCTGACCCCGCTGATCAACCTCGTCCCGTTCGAGGCGGTGGCCCCGGCGCTCGTGATCGTGGGCTTCCTCATGTTCCAGCAGGTGGCGAGGATCGACTGGCACGATCTGGGGATCGCGATCCCGGCGTTCCTCACGATCGGCCTCATGCCCTTCACCTACTCGATCGCCAACGGCCTGGGCGCGGGCTTCATCTCCTACGTGCTCGTGCGCCTCTTCCAGGGCCGCGCCAGGGAGATCCACCCGCTGATGTGGGCCGTCGCCGCGGCATTCCTCATCTTCTTCGGGATTGGGCCGGTGGAGAAGGTCCTCGGCTTCTAGCGGACATCGCGCACGACGGCGGCGGGCCGGCTCCTCAGGGCCGGCCCGCCGTTGGTGTTTCCTCCTCCGGGACCTTCCGGTCCGCACTCGCGCAGTCGTACGCTGGCGCGATGGCCTACACCGTCGGCTACTTCATCGGCAGCCTGTCCCAGAAGTCGATCAACCGCACGCTGTCCAAGGCGCTCATCCGCCTGGCCCCCGACTCTCTCGCCTTCGAGGAGATCCCCATCAGGGACCTCCCGCTCTACAACCGGGACCTCGACGCCAACTACCCGCCCGAGGCCCGCGCCCTCAAGGAGGCGATCGAGCGCGTGGACGCCGTCCTGTTCGTCACGCCCGAGTACAACCGGGACATGCCGGGCTCGCTGAAGAACGCCATCGACTGGGCCTCCCGCCCCTGGGGCACCAATTCGTTCAACCACAAGCCCTCAGCCGTCATCGGCGCGTCGCCGGGCAAGATCGGGACGGCCCTCGCCCAGCAGAGCCTGCGGGCCGTCCTCTCGTTCTGCAACTCGCCGCAGATGAGCGCCCCGGAGGCGTACATCCAGTTCCTGCCCGGCGTGTTCAGCGACGACGGCGAGGTGGGCGACGCGGGCACGGAGGAGTTCCTGCGCCACTACATGGAAGAGTTCGCGCTGTTCGTCGAGCGGGTCCTCACCGTGCTGCCCCGGGCCTGAGGCCACCCTGGCGGCGCAGGCCGGCCAGGGCCAGGATCCCCAAGGCGATCCCGAGCGGAAGTGCAACGCTCGTGGCGCTGAGCCACGCGCCGACCCCCTGGCCGCCCTGGACGGCGGCCGTTCCAGCGGCCAGGCCTGTCGCCGCGGATGCCAGCAGGAAGGCCGCGGCGCCGAGCGCAGGGACGACCCCCGCCGGGAGGGGCACATCCTGGGGCAGGATCCTCCACAGGGCCAGGAGCACGAGGCCGACAGCACCGAGGAACACCCGGCCCTCGACGACCTCGCCCCAGTGGTGTTCGGCGGCCGCCTGGGCGCAGTCGAGACCGGGATACGGCGCCTGCAGGACGGCGCAGCGCGCGGCGGTGTAGGCGACTCCGGGCAGATCGCCGGAGACGAATCCCGCGCCCCACAGCCGTCCGAAGACCTCGGAGAGAATGCCGCTGAGGCCCACGGCGATCGCTCCGATGGCCGCCAGCCCCACAGCGGGCCGCATGAGGGCGCGCAGCGGCAGTCGGCCGAGGGAGCGCAGCGGCGTCCGGAGCGCCGAGGTCGCGGCCCCCACCGGCCCGAAGCGGCGCACGGCCTCCGCCTCGGCGTCCTCGGGACTCAGGCCCTGGGCCATGAGGCGGCCGGCCGACTCGCGCAGGTGCGACTCCGCCTCGGCGAGCAGCCGGCGGGCGGCGGCGGGCTCGGAGTCCCGTGCCGCGGCGAAGAGTTCATCGAGGTAGGCGTCGATGGCGCCCGCATCCTCCGGCCGCGGATTCACTGCGCTGCTCCGAGGACGCCGCGCACGCCCGAGGCGAATCCGTCCCATTCCCGGGTCCTGCGCTCGAGTTCCGCGCGGCCCGCCGCGGTGAGGGAGTAGACCCGGCGGCGCGCCGGAGCGGCGTCGGCCCAGCGGCTCGCCGCCCATCCGGCCGCCTCGAGCTTGTGGAGCGCCGGGTAGACCGAACCCTCCTGGAGCTCGAACTGCGCGCCGCTGCGCTGGTGGATGCGCGCAATCAGCGCATATCCGTGCGCTTCGCCCGCGCCGAGCGAAGCGAGGAGGAGGAGGTCAAGCTGTCCGTTCACGCCGCTGCGTCCCATACCTAGACAATCTAGGGTCACGGGGACCGCCCTGCAAGGGTCAGTGCGGCACGGGGTCGTGGCGGAGGTACTCGCGCCGGAACGTCCCCGTGCCGGCGGTGAGCCCGCGCAGCTCGACGGCGTAGCGCAGCAGCTCCGCGTCAGGCACCTCGGCGCTGATCTCGGTCGTCTCCCCTGCGGAGGTGGTCCCGGTGAGCCGGCCCCGCCGTGAGGAGAGGTCGCTCATGACCGCGCCGACGTAGTCGGCCGGGACGCTGATGGTCACGGCCGAGACCGGCTCGAGCAGCTGGATCCGTGCGGAGGCGGCGGCCTCGCGCAGCGCGAGCGCCCCGGCGGCCTGGAACGCGGCGTCGGACGAGTCCACGCTGTGCGTCTTGCCGCCCACGAGCGTCACCCGGATGTCCACCACGGGGAAGCCCTCCGCCACGCCCTTGGCCATCTGCGCCCGCACACCCTTCTCCACGGACTCGACGAACGGCCTCGGGATGGCGCCGCCCACGATCCGGTCCACGAACTCGAAGCCGGAGCCGCGCCCGAGGGGCTCGACCTCGATGTCGCAGATCGCGTACTGGCCATGGCCCCCTGACTGCTTGACGTGGCGGCCGTGGCCGGCCGCGGCGGCGGCGAACGTCTCGCGCAGGGGCGTGACGACGTCGACCGTCTGCAGCTTGACCCCCTGGTCGCGCAGCCGGTCCAGCACCACCTCCGCGTGCGCCTCCCCCATGCACCACAGCACGAGCTGATGGGTCTCCGGGTTGCGCTCCACCCGCAGGGTGGGGTCCCCGGCGGCGACCTTCGCGAGGCTCTTGGCGAGCGCGTCCTCGTCGCCGTGTGAGGCGGCCTCGACGGCCACGGGCATGAGCGGCTCCGGCATCTCCCACGGCGCGACCAGGAGGGGCCGCTCGCGCGCCGAGACGGTGTCCCCCGTCTCGGCCCCCAGCCGCGCGACCGCGCAGAGGTCGCCCGCCACCGCGTAGGGGGCGGACTGCAGCGTCGCGCCGAACGGGGTGTAGAGGTGCCCGAGCCGCTCGTCGGCGTCGTGGTCCGGGTGCCCGCGCTCGGCCAGGCCGTGCCCGGCGACGTGGACGGGCGTGTCCTCGCGCAGTGTGCCGGAGAAGAGCCGCACGAGGCAGACACGGCCCAGGAACGGATCCACGGTGGTCCGCACGACCTCGCCCACGACCGGCCCGTCCGGATCGCAGCGCAGACCCTTGACCGGCGTGCCGTCGAGGTCCGTGACGGGGGGAACGGCGTGCTCGGCAGGGGACGGGAAGCCGCGCCGGACCAGCTCCAGGATCTCCGCCGTCCCGAGGCCAGTGGGGGCCGAGGCGGGCACCACAGGGAAGAACGAGCCGCGGGCCACGGCCTTCTCGAGGTCGCCGATGATCGTGTCCAGGCCGATGTCCTCCCCGCCGAGGTAACGGTCCATGAGGGTCTCGTCCTCGCTCTCGGCGATGATGCCCTCGATGAGGGCCCCGCGCTCCCCGTCCCAGCCGGCGATCTCCTCGGCGGTGCCGGGGCGCAGCTCGGGCTGCGTGCCCGGAGGCGCCGCCTCGTCCGGGTAGTCCGAGACGGTTCGCGTGAGCAGGCCGAGCAGGCCGCTCGGCGCGCCGCCGGGCCCCATGGGGACGTAGAGCGGGAGCACCGACTCGCCGAAGGCTCCCTGGCACCGGGCGAGGGCGGCGGCGTAGTCCGCGCGGGGGTGGTCGAGCTTGCTGATTACCACCGCGCGCGGCATCCCGACGCGCTCGCACTCGTCCCACAGGGCGACGGTCGCGGCGTCGACCTCCTCGGCGGCCGAGACGACGAACAGGGCGGCATCGGCGGCCCTCAGCCCCGCGCGGAGCTCGCCCACGAAGTCGGCGTATCCGGGGGTGTCCAGGAGGTTGACCTTGGTCTCGTCCGCCATGACCGGAGCGAGCGACAGCGCCACGGACCGCTGCTGGTGCACGGCGGCAGGGTCCGAGTCCCCCACTGTGGTGCCGTCCGCGATGGTGCCCCGGCGCGCGATCGCCCCGGCCGAGGCGAGGATCGCCTCGAGGAGCGTGGTCTTCCCCGCGCCCGAGTGGCCCACGAGCACCACATTCCGGATCAGCTCCGGACGGTCCGCGGAGACGGGAGCCTTCGCGGCCCCGTTGGTCCCTCTGCCCGACATGAGTTCCTCCTGCTCCTGCTCCCCAGCCGGCCGTATGGTGTCCCCTATCCTGCCCCCGGTGCGGCCCTGAGGCGAGTGGCCGTCGGCACCGAATCCGGAGGCCCGGACATGAAGGGCGGCGGGCACTGGCGCGGGTCCGGTCCGATGCGGTGTGCTGGGAGGATGAGCGAACCCCTGGACATCCCGCGCGTGCCCTGGTCCGGCCGCAACGACGGCGACTCCGCGGAGCACCGCCGCTGGTGGCAGGCCGTGCGGCCCTACTCGCCCGAGGCGCTCTCCGCGGCGGTCGCAGCGCACGACGGCGAGCGGTCCCGCCCCGCCGTGCTGCTCGGCTTCCGCTCGGAGGAAGGCGTGCGCCGCAACAAGGGCCGGCTCGGTGCCGCCGAGGGGCCGGGGGCGATCCGCGCGGCCCTCGGCCCGCTCGCCTTCCATCTGGACCGCGAGGTGTTCGACGCGGGGGACGTGGCGGTGGCCACCGGCAGGGACGAGGTCCCCGGCGACCTCGAGGGCGGCCAGGAGCGCTTCGGGTCCGCGCTCGCCGCGGCGCTGGACGCCGGCGCGCTCACGGTGGGGCTCGGCGGGGGCCACGAGACGGCCTATGCGAGCTATCTCGGCCTGACCGAGTCGGAGCGCACCGGCGGGGCCCGGGTCGGGGTCCTCAACCTCGACGCGCACTTCGACCTGCGCAGCGAGGACCGGGCGACCTCGGGGACGCCGTTCCTCCAGATGGCCCGGGCCGAGGCCGCCGAGGGCCGCGAGCTGCAGTACGCGGTGCTGGGGATCTCCACGCCGAACAACACCCGCGCGCTGTTCGAGCGGGCCGACGAGCTGCGCGTGCGCTACCTGCTGGACGAGTACACGACGCGGGAGACCGCGGAGTCGTTCGTCGAGGACTTCCTCGCCGACCTGGACGCGCTCTACCTCACGATCGACCTCGACGTGCTGCCTGCCCCGGTGGCCCCGGGGGTGTCCGCCCCCGCAGCGGTGGGCGTCCCGCTCGAGGTGATCATCGCCGTCGTGCGCCGGATCGCCGCGAGCGGGAAGCTGCTCCACGCCGACATCGCCGAGCTGAACCCCGCCTTCGACGTCGACGGGCGCACCGCGCGGGTCGCGGCGCGGCTCGTGGACACCCTCCTCGGGTGATGCATAAGTACCTTATGCAATAATCTCCGCATGCCGACCGTGCGCCTCTCCGATCAGCAGCTCGTGGGGCGGTTCTCGCTCCTGCTCGAGCAGCTCGTGCGGCGCCTGCGCACCATCTCGTCGGTGGGCGGGATCAGCGCCTCCGCCGCGAGTGCGCTCGGGCGGCTGGGGGCGGAGGGCCCCCTGAGGATCACCGAGCTGGCCCAGGCCGAGGGCGTCTCCCAGCCGGCCATGACCCAGCTCGTGGCCCGGATGAGCGCCGACGGCCTCGTGGCGCGGACCGCCCCCGAGGGCGACCGGCGCGGCGTCCTCGTGGTCGTCACCGCGCACGGCCGGGACGTCCTCGAGCGGCGGCGTGCCCGCCACGTCGGGTTCCTCGACGAGCTGCTGGGCGGCCTCGACCCGGCCGACCGCGCGGCCATCGCCGCGGCGCTCCCGGCGCTCGAGCGCCTCGTGGACTCCGGCCCTCCCCCGTTCCGATCCCCGAAGCAGCGCGAGAATCCGAGCCAGGAAGAGGAGCACCCATGAGCGCGCACCACGGAAGCGCCCCGGCCAGTCCCTTCAAGCAGCCCGGCGCCGTGTGGGCGGTGGCGTTCGCGTGCGTGATCTCCTTCATGGGCATCGGGCTCGTCGACCCCATCCTCCCCGCCCTCGCCGCCGGGCTGCACGCCTCGCCGAGCGACGTCTCGCTCCTGTTCACGAGCTACCTCGTGGTGACGGCCGTGGCGATGCTCGGCGTCGGCTGGGTCTCGAGCCGGATCGGGTCGAAGTGGACCCTCGTGGTGGGGCTGGCCCTCATCGTCGCCTTCGCCGCCCTCGCCGGGAGCTCCGGCACGATCGGCGGGATCATCGGCTTCCGGGCCGGATGGGGCCTCGGCAACGCGCTCTTCATCGCCACCAGCCTGGCCGTGATCGTCGCCTCCGCGAAGGGCGGGTTCTCCGGCGCCATCATCCTCTACGAGACGGCCCTGGGGATCGGCATTGCGGTAGGTCCCCTGCTCGGGGGCGAGCTCGGCAGCATCTCCTGGCGCGGGCCTTTCTACGGCGTCGCGGTGCTCATGGCCATCGCCCTCGTCGCGACCCTCCTGTTCGTGCCCCGGCAGCCCAAGCCGGCCCAGAAGACGAAGCTCAGCGCCCCGCTGACGGCGCTGAGGCACCGCGGCCTGCTGACCATGGGCCTCATGGCCCTGCTCTACAACTGGGGCTTCTTCACGATGCTCGGCTATGCGCCGTACCCCATGAAGCTCGGCCCGCACGAGCTCGGCCTCGTCTTCTTCGGCTGGGGCGCCGTCGTGGCGGTCTTCGCCGTGTTCCTCGCCCCGAGGCTCCAGCGCAGGTTCGGGACGGTGGCCGTGCTGTACGCGAACCTGGTGGGCCTTGCGATCGTGATGGCGGTCATCGCGCTCGGGGTGAGCCGGCCCGCCGTCGTGATCGTGGCCGTGATCGTCAGCGGGGCGTTCATCGGCATCAACAACACGCTCACCACCCAGGCGGTCATGCTCGTGGCCCCGGTGGAGCGGTCCGTGGCGTCCTCGTCCTACGGGTTCATCCGGTTCATCGGCGGCGGCCTCGCGCCGTTCGTGGCGGGAAAGATCGCCGAGGCCACCAACCAGAGCGTGGCGTTCTGGGTCGGCGCGATCGCCTTCCTGCTCGCGGTTCCCGTCCTCGCCTCGGGCGCACGGCTCGTCACGAGGGCGGAGCGGGGGACGGACGAGCCCGAGGCGGTGCTGCCGGCGCTCGAGCCGCTCGGGGCGGCCCCCGCAGGGAGACGGCCGATCGTCGTCGCCGTCCGGGCCACCCCGGCCGCCGCCGAGATCGCGGACCGCGCCGCCGAGCTCGCCTCCCTCGAGGGGGCACCGCTCGAGGTGGTCCACGTCCGCGAGACCGAGATCATCGAAGAGCTCGCGGTGAGCCCCGAGACGGAGGAGGAGGCGCGGGCCGCCGTCTCCGCGCACGTCGACCGACTGGCCGGCACCGGCCTGGCCGTGCGGGGCCTCGTCCTGCACAGCGTGGGCGACCACGCGGCCTCGGCGGAGGCCCTTGCCCGGCACGCGGCGCAGGTCGGCGCCCGGGCGCTCGTGGTGCGCAAGGTCCCCCACGGCCCGGTGAGCAGGCACCTCGGTGCGAGCCTGGCGGCCGCCGCCGACGGCGCGGCCGCCCCGGAGCTCGTGGTGATCGACCTCGAGCCGGAGGCCTCCACGGCGTAGGGCGCCGGCGCCGCGGCTACATCGCCTCCTTGACCCCCTTGCGGATGAGCCAGACGTTCGCCGGCCACGCCGTGGCGAAGCCGATGACCATCCCGACCTGCATGAGGAACCAGTACACGGGCGAGTCGGGGTGGAGGTGCGGGTGGGGGAAGAAGGCGAACGCCATGAGCGCCATCCATCCGAAGAGCCCCACTTCGAAGGCGGTCAGGGAGAGCACGTCGGCCATGGCGGCAGCCACGATCCCCTTCTTCAAGCCGAGCCCGCGCATCGGGGCGATCGCGAAGTACTGGAACGCGAGCCCGAGGAGGACGGCCAGGAGGTAGTCGCCGGCGTATTCGGCCCACAGCGCGGTGCCCGCGATCTGGAGGCCCAGGAGGAAGATCCCGGTCTCGGCGATGATGTCACCCAGCGTGCAGCCCGCGCCGCAGTGGCTGACGCCGACCGCGACCTGGGCCCAGAAGGGCTTCTCCGGGGGCTCGTCGAGTCCGCGGTCCTTGAGCCACCGCGAACTCGTAGTGCGCCCGTAGCGCCAGTACCCCCACACCGCGACGGGCCCGAGGTAGAGGGCCGTGACGGGCCAGACCGCCTCCATCACGCGCATCCGGAGGCGGTGTCCGCGCCCGTAGATGTCGACGAGGATGACGGCGGCGCTGGCCGCGGCCGCGGCGAGGCACGCCCAGGCGAGGGCAGTCAGCCAGATCGGTACCATGATGCTCCTTGACCCGTGGGACGACGATGCTGCTCAGGACGAGGCCATGAGCCAGCGCAGCACGTGCTTGGTGTCGAGCCAGCCCGTGAGGACCCCCTCGTCGTCGACCACCGGAAGGCCATCGGTGTCCGCGGCGGCGAGCACGAGGTCGATGCCGGCCGAGAGTCCCTCGGACTCCCGCAGCGCGCCCGAGGACTGGGCGAGGTCGCCCGCGGTGCGCCCAGCGACGTCGTCGTCCTCGAGGCCCTCGGCAAGCACCGCCGGGGTGATGACGCCGGTGAGCCGCTGCGCGCCGTCGACCACGGGAGCGGCCCGCGCGGCCGACTCCGCGAGCAGCGCGGCAGCCTCGCGGGCCGGCAGGGTCGCAACGAGCGGCCGCGGCGGCGCCGTCATCGCCTGGGCGACCGTGAGCCCATGGAGCGCACCCCTCTGCTGCGGCGCCGAGAGGTCGATGCCCCGCCGGAGGAGCTTGCGCGTGTAGATCGTGTCGCGGCTGGCGAGGGCAGACACCGCGGTGGCGACGAGGACGGCGAGCAGGAGCGGCAGGATGAGCGTGTACTCCCCGGTGAGCTCGAAGATGATGAGGCCGGCCGTGATGGCGGCCCGGGTGGAGCCGGCGAAGACCGCGCCCATGCCGACGAGGGCGAACGCGCCGGTCTGCCCGGCGAGGGACGGCATGGCCGCGGCCGCGATCTGGCCGAACGCGGCCCCCGTCGTGGCCCCGATGAAGAGCGAGGGCGCGAAGACGCCGCCCGAGCCGCCGATCCCGATGGTGAGGCTCGTGGCGGCCATCTTCGCCACGGTCAGCAGCAGCAGGAACGGCAGGGCGTAGTGCCCGAGGATGCTGTTCTGCAGCACGGGGTAGCCCACACCGTACATCTGCGGGAGCGCGAGGAGCAGGCAGCCGAGCAGGAGACCGCCGACGGCGGGGCGCAGCCACTCCGGTCCGCGCCAGAGCCAGTCGCAGGCGTCCTCGATCGCGTAGAGGACCTTGGAGAAGAGGACGCCGACCCCGCCCGCCACGAGCCCCAGGAGGGCGAAGACGAGCATTTGGCCCGGGTCCGAGACGGTGAAGGCGGGCAGGGGCAGGAAGGGGTAGTTGCCGAGCAGGGAGCGCCCGACCACCGAGGCCGCAATCGAGGAGAGCATGACGGCGGCGAAGGACCGGGCTGCGAAGTCGCGCAGGATCAGCTCGAGGGCGAAGAACACGCCGGCGAGGGGCGCGTTGAACGTCGCGGCGATGCCGCCGGCGGCCCCGCACGCGACGAGGGTGCGCAGCTGGGACTCCGAGGAGCCCGCGAGGGTCCCCAGGCGCGAGCCGAGGGCGGATCCGATCTGGACGATCGGCCCCTCGCGCCCCACAGAGCCTCCCGAGCCGATGGTGAGTGCGGAGGCCAGTGCCTTGACCACGGCGACGCGTCCCTTGATGCGCCCACCCTTGCGGGCCACTGCGTACATGACCTCGGGGACACCGTGGCCGCGGGCCTCGCGGGCGAACCGGTGCACGAGCGGGCCGTAGATGAGCCCGCCGACCGCGGGGGCGAGGACGATGAACGCCGGGCCGAGCCACGGGACCCAGTGGTTCGCGGGGTGCCCGGTCGTGGCCGCGTAGTCGGCCGTGCCGGAGAAGAGCTGCGTGGCGCCGACGATCAGCCAGCGGAAGCCCACCGCCGCGAGCCCGGCGCCGAGCCCGACCACCACGGCGAGGCCCACGAGGTACAGCGAGCCGACCCCGATCCGGTCCCCCACCGCCCGCGCGGCCGACCTCCAGCGGGCTCCGCGGACCGATGCAGACGGCATGGACACCCTTCCTCCTATGCAGAACGACAATAGTTGTATTTGTGCATATTTCTTGCAGAAGAGGTTAGCATGGGAGCCGTGATGGACGAGAGGCATGCGGCCAGCCGGCAGGCCGGCGGAGGAACTCCAGACGGCGCGGACGCCGACGTCGAGGCGGTCATCAGGGCCTCCAGGGCCCTTCTGGGCGTCATCGCCACCTCGGTCACCGAGGCGCTCGAGACCGTCACCCTCCCCCAGTTCCGGGTGCTCGTGGTGCTCGCGAGCTCGGGCCCGCTGCCCATCGGCGCCGTCGCGGCCCGCTTGAACGCCGTGCCGTCCACGTTCAGCCGCTTCCTGGACCGGATGGAGGATGCGGGGCTCGTCGCGCGGAGCCCCAGCCCTGGCAGCCGCCGCGAGATCCTCGTGCAGCTGGCAGAGAAGGGCGCCCGGATCGTCCACGAGGCCACGCAGCGCCGCCGGGAGTCGATGGCGGAGATCCTCGGCCGGCTCGGGCCGTCGGAGCGCGCCGCGATCGTCGCAGCACTGGACACCTTCTCGGCCGCGGCCGGCGAGCCCTCGCCCGAGACGATGCTCACGATGGGGCTCTGAAGGGCGCCCAGCGCACGCAGAGGGGCCCGCACCGGTAGGTGCGGGCCCCTCTCGTTGCGAGCCTCTGCGAGGCAGGCCGCAGCGGCGAGCGGTGGCTCAGCCGCGGCGGACGATCACTCCATCCGACTTGAGGCACAGCTGGCGGTCCTGCGGACCCTGCGGAAGGATCCACAGGACGTTCCCGCTGAGGGACACCTCCTCGACCGTTCCGCGGGCCACGACCTGCGCGTGCCGGACCACTTCCACGACCTCCCCCACGGCGAGTTCGGCCCAGTTCTCCACCGGTGCCTGGTATGCGCCGCGCCGGGAAAGTACTGCTCCACGTGCCTTCATTGCCTCTTCACTCCCTTGTGCAGAAACCTGCGCCCGTTGATGTGCTGTGATGCAGGCCACGCATCCATGGCCCCAGTGTGGTCCGCGTCATCGCGGATACCTCTTTCTATCGGGTTGCCCGGCGCGTCGCCATGTAGGGTCTGACCACGATTCGCGCGAATCGTTGTGCAACCTTCCAGAGCGCGTCAGGCCGGCGTCGCCGCCGTCAGCGGAGACCGCCGACGGCGGCGCTCACCGCGGCGAGCAGCTCGCCCCCGGCGAGCACCCGGTCCGCCTCCTCGAGCTCGGGGGACATGAAGCGGTCCGCCCCCGGGCCGGGCACCGTGCGGCGGAGGACCTCGAGCGCAGCGGCGCCGCCGGGGCCCGGGACGAGCGCGCCGCCGGAGGCCTCGGTGCGGAGGTCGATCGCGCGGGCGGCGGTGACGAGCTCGATCGCCAGGACCCTTCGCAGGTTCTCCACGGCCTTGCGGAGCTTGCGCGCGGCGTGCCACCCCATCGACACGTGGTCCTCCTGCATGGCCGAGCTCGGGATCGAGTCCACGGAGGCCGGGACGGCAAGGCGCTTGCAGTCCGAGACGAGCCCGGCCTGGGTGTACTGGGCGATCATGAGGCCGGAGTCGACGCCCGGGTCATGGGCGAGGAACGCCGGGAGCCCGTGGGAGCGCGCAGGGTCGAGCATCCGGTCGGTGCGCCGCTCTGCCATCGACGCAAGGTCCGCGACGGCGATCGCGAGGAAGTCCAGCACGTACGCGACCGGGGCTCCGTGGAAGTTGCCGTTGCTGGACACGCGGCCGTCCGGCAGCACCACCGGGTTGTCGATCGCGGCGGCGAGCTCGCGCTCGGCCACGGTCTGCGCGTGGGCGATCGTGTCCCGCACGGCGCCGGCCACCTGCGGCGCGCACCGGAGCGAGTACGCGTCCTGGACGCGGGAGTCGCCCTCGCGGTGGGAGGCGACGATCGCGGAGTCCCGCAGCACGGCGAGCATGTTGGCGGCCGAGTCGGCCTGGCCCGGGTGCGGGCGCAGCGGGGCGTGCAGCTCGGGCAGGAACACCTGGTCGGTGCCCATGAGTCCGTCGACGGACAGGGCCGCGGTGACGTCCGCCGTCGTGACCAGCTGGCGCAGGTCGGCGAGCGCCATGAGCAGCATGCCGAGCATGCCCTCGGTGCCGTTGACGAGGGCCAGGCCCTCCTTCTCGGCCAGCACGATGGGCCGGATGCCGTGCTCGGCGAGCAGCTCCGCGACGCTGCGCTCGCCCGCCCCGCCGCACCGCTCGCCGTCGGGCCCGAACGCCTCCCCCTCGCCCATGAGCACGAGGGCCACGTGGGACAGCGGGGCGAGGTCGCCCGAGCAGCCCAGCGAGCCGAACTCGCGGATCACGGGGGTGATGCCCGCGTTGAGCAGCGCCACGAAGGTCTCGAGGACCACCGGGCGCACGCCGGTGCGGCCCGAGGCGAGGGTCTTGGCGCGCAGGAACATGAGGGCGCGCGCCACCTCGCGCTCGACGGCCGGGCCCATGCCTGCGGCGTGCGAGCGGATGAGCGACTTCTGCAGCTGGGTGCGCTTCTCCTGCGGGATGTGCAGGTTCGCGAGGGCGCCGAACCCGGTCGAGATCCCGTACGCGGGGATCTCGGACGCGGCGAGCTCCTCGACGTGGGCGCGGACGCGGGCGACGGCGACGAGCGCCTCGGGCGCGACGGCCACCGTGGCATTGTGGCGGGCGACGGCGACGACGTCCTCGGCCGTGAGGCCGGCGGTGGAGAGGGTCACCTGGGTGGGAAGGTGGGTTTCGGGGGCGGTGAGGGTCATGTCCGTGGAGTCCTTTACTTGGCCGTGCCGGGGGCCGGGGTCATGGGGATCTTGACGCCGCGCTCGGCGGCGACCTCGGCGGCGCGCTCGTATCCGGCGTCGACGTGGCGGATCACGCCCATGCCCGGGTCATTGGTCAGGAGGGCGGTGAGCTTGGCGGCGGCGAGCTCGGTGCCGTCGGCGACGGAGACCTGGCCCGCGTGGATCGAGCGGCCGATCCCCACGCCGCCGCCGTGGTGGATCGAGACCCACGTGGCGCCCGAGGACGCCGCGGTGAGCGCGTTGAGCAGCGGCCAGTCGGCGATCGCGTCCGAGCCGTCCTTCATGGCCTCGGTCTCGCGGTACGGGGAGGCCACCGAGCCGGAGTCCAGGTGGTCGCGGCCGATCACGATCGGAGCCTTCACCTTGCCCTCGGCGACGAGGCGGTTGAAGAGCAGCCCGGCCTGGTGGCGCTCGCCGTAGCCGAGCCAGCAGATGCGGGCCGGGAGGCCCTCGAACTCCACGCGCTCCTCGGCGGCGTCGAGCCACGTATGCAGGTGCTTGTTCTCGGGGAAGAGCTCCTTGATGGCCTGATCGGTGACCTTGATGTCCTCGGGGTCGCCGGAGAGGGCCACCCAGCGGAACGGGCCGAGGCCCTCGCAGAACAGCGGGCGGATGTAGGCCGGGACGAAGCCGGGGAAGGCGAACGCGCGCCCGTAGCCGCCCTTGCGGGCCTCATCGCGGATCGAGTTGCCGTAGTCGAAGACCTCGGCGCCCTCGTCCTGGAACTCGACCATGGCCTGGACGTGGCGGGCCATCGCGTTCTCGGCCTTCTTGGTGAAGCCCTCCGGATCGGCCTCGGCCTCGGGCTTCCACTGCTCCACGGTGTACTCGGTGGGCAGGTAGCTGAGGGGATCGTGGGCGGAGGTCTGGTCGGTCACGACGTCCACGGTGAGCTCGCCGGCCCTGTGGCGCCGGAGGATCTCGGGGAACACCTCGGCGGCGTTGCCCACGTAGCCCACGGACCAGCCGCGGCGCTCCTCCTTGGCCTTGCACACCTTGGCGATCGCGGCGTCGAGGTCCGTCTCGACCTCGTCGAGGTAGCGCTTGCCGACCCGGCGGCGGAGGCGGGACTCGTCGACGTCGATGATGAGGCACGCGCCGTCGTTCAGGGTGACGGCGAGGGGCTGGGCGCCGCCCATGCCGCCGCAGCCGCCGGTGAGCGTGAGGGTGCCGGCGAGGGGGCCCTCGGCGGAGTCCTGAGCGGGGGGCGCGGGGTGACGCCCCTCGGCAATGAGCTTGCGGCCCACGGCGGCGAACGTCTCATACGTGCCCTGGAGGATGCCCTGCGTGCCGATGTAGATCCATGAGCCGGCGGTCATCTGGCCGTACATCGTCAGGCCCTCGGCCTCGAGGCGGCGGAACTCGGGCCAGGTGGCCCAGTCGCCCACGAGGTTCGAGTTCGCGATGAGCACGCGGGGGGCCCAGACGTTGGTGCGGAAGACGCCCACCGGCTTGCCGGACTGCACGAGCAGGGTCTCGTCGTCGTCCATGGCCTTGAGGGTCTCGACGATCGCGTCGAAGGCCTTCCACGAGCGGGCGGCGCGCCCTGTGCCGCCGTAGACGACGAGCTCGTCGGGGCGCTCGGCCACCTCGGGATCGAGGTTGTTCATGAGCATGCGCATGGGCGCCTCGGTCTGCCACGACTTGGCCGTGATCTCGGTGCCGCGGGGAGCACGGACCGGGCGGGCGCCGGTGGTGAAGTCGGCCTTGGGGGCGGGGCTGGTGGTCTCCGTCATCGTGACTCCTGCGTCGGGATGGATGGGTGTCTGCTGGACCGTTCGATCCTCTGCATCCATCACACCGCGCCGCGGCGGGCGCGAACAGGGGCTCCGCCGGGGTGCCGTCCGGCATTCCAGACAGGCCCAGCCCCCCTCCGGCCCCTCAGTCCGGGATGAGCCGCTTGCCGAACGTCGCGACCTCGTCCTCGCTGTACCCGAGACCGCCGTAGAAGCCGTGCGCGCCCTCATTGCCGCGCCGGACCATGAGCATGACCTTGGGACAGCCCAGCGCCGTGAGCCGCGACTCGGCCTCGGCCAAGAGCGCGCGGCCGATCCCCTCGCCCTGCCGCCCGGGCTCCACCGCGAGGTAGTAGACCCAGCCCCGGTGGCCGTCGTACCCCGCCATCGCCGTCCCGACGACCTCCTCCGCCGCGGCCACGACGAAGAGCTCGGGCCAGGTGGACGTGGCTCGGTCGATGTCCCGCCCGGGATCGTTCCAGGGCCGGGTGAGGCCCGCGGCGTGCCAGAGGGCGATCACGGCCTCGCGGTCCGGCTCGGCGTAGGTGCGCAGGATCATCCCGCCACGCTACCGCGCGGGGCCTGGACCGTGTTGACTACCTCCGTAAGGGGGGCACGGTGGACTACAGGGATCCGAGCGCGTGGCGCGGGCTGCTGCTCAGCGGCTGCTGGGGCAGGGCGGCGCAGCGGGGCAATCCGCGCGGGCGGCATGTGCTCGGCATCGCCTCGACCGTGTGCGGCGTGCTCTCCCTCGCCGGTGCCCTCTCCGTGTCCATGGTCCTGACGTCCGAGCTCGGCTGGTACGGCCCCCGCGGTGCACCCGAGGTCGGCACCTGGCTGCTCCTCCAGTGGGACTCCCTCGTGGCGGTCTGGCTGTGCGCCGGCTCGGCCGTGGCGGGGCTCGGCTCGGGCATCGCCTCGCTCGCGGCGCGCTGGTCCCTCGGCCTGACGGTGGTCGGGCTCACGCTCTCGGCGGCGGCCCTCGCGGCGACGCTCAACACCTGGGGCCTGTTCTTCTTCAACCACCTGTAGGCCGCGGCGGCGCCGCTGGGCCCCGCAGGCGCTACTTGACGCAGGGCACGCTGCCGCCCTGGAGCTGGCCCTGCCAGTCCGCGTAGGTCGTCGTGGTGGGGGCCGTCGTGGGCGTCGGCGTGGCGGTCGGTGCGGGGGCCGCGGCGGACGACGGCGAGGCGGCTCCCGCCGCCGGCGAGCTCTGCGCGGCCGTGGGCGCCGGAGCGGTCCGCGTGGCCTTCGGCGCGGGCGGCGGGGTCGGGGCGAGGAGGGCGCGGACGCTCGCCTGGATCTGCGCCACGTCCACGAGGTTGACCGAGGCGCCGTCCGGCGAGGTGCCGAAGCCGAGGATGGGCAGCGTGCTGAAGGAGATGTTGCCGCCGGTGAGGGAGGTGGCCTGCTGGGCGAGCGTGAGGAGGTCCAGGCTCCGGTCCACCGCCATGTTCTTGCTCACCGCGTCGAGCACGGCCTCCATCTTCGGCAGGTTCGTGAAGGTGCCCGCCTGCTTGAGCTGGTGGAGCACCGAGACGATGAAGGCCTGCTGGCGGCGCGTGCGGTCGAGGTCGGTGAAGTCGTAGGTGGGGTCCGAGGTGTCGCGGCGCTGGCGGACGAAGGCCATCGCCTGCTGGGCGTCGATCTGCTGGGTCCCGGCGCGGAAGTCGGCCCCGGAGAAGGTGTCCTGGGTGGCCCGGTTGACGCACACGGTGATCGGGGCGATCGCGCGGGCAACCTGGTAGAACGCCACCATGGTGATCTCGACGAAGTGGTCGATGCGGACCCCGCCGAGGAAGGCCGACACGGTGGCGAGCTCGGCGGCGCGGCCGGCGTCCCGGGCGGCCTGGTACGTCGCGTCGTCGTTCGGCCTGCCTGCTCCGAGGAGCGCGGCCTGCTTCGCCGCGAAGCCGTAGCTGTAGGCCTCCTTGACCTTGGTCTTGAATCCCGCGCCGGGGAACCCGGCCGTCTGGACGTAGTCGTCGCGGGGAACCGAGATCGCCGTCGACCGGGAGCCGTCGGCCGGGATGTGCACGAGCATGAGCACGTTGGCGTTGTAGAAGCCGCCGCTGTCGTCCCCCGCGTGCAGCGCGTCCTGGATGTCCTGGGGAAGCGGCCGGCCGTTCTCGTCCAACCGGGAGTCGAGGCCCATGATGAGGATGTTGGTGTCCTTGGACAGCTTCGGGACCGAGGGCGCCGAGGCGGTGGCCGAGGGGCTCGCCGTCTCGGCGAAGGCCTCGGAGAGCGCGTCGGAGCGGTGCACGTTCGCGTTGAACCGCCCGGCCAGCTGCACGACGTAGACGACAGCCCCCGCTCCTGCGAGGGCCAGGACAGTCGCGACGATGAGCACCGCGCGCAGCCATCTTCGCCGGCGCGCGGGCCCTGCGCCCGCCCCGCTTCCCTGCTCCGCCATGCGCAGCCCCCTCGGCAGGACGCGCCCGGCTGCGCCTGCGGCCGGCGGGCATCCATGTGATGCACACCATACTCCCGCCGCCCTTCGGCGCGCATCAGCGCACCTGCGGGCCTACTGCTGGAACCCGTCGATGAGCCCCCGCGCGGTGAGCAGGCTGCGCGAAGCCTCCTCCGGCGCGATGCGCACAAGGGCGAACGCGGCGACGACGAGCCCCGTCACGGCGTCGGCGAGCCGCTCCCGGTCGGCCGCCGCGGCCTCCGGCAGGCGCGCAGCGATCCCGTGGCCGACGGCGGCGCGCAGCTCGTCCCGGTAGGCGGCGATCACGCGGGCCACCTCGGCGTCATGGGCGATCGGGGCCCCGGCGGCGTTGATGAGCAGGCAGCCGTTGGCGGCCGGCGCGGACCCGGCACCGCGGAGCGCCTCCCGCAGCCCGTCGAGGTAGTCGGTGATGGCGCCCGGCTCGACCTCGGCCTCCTGGAGCGGGCCCAGCCGCGGGCGGACCACCTCGTCGAGATAGTTCTGCACGGCCGCGTCGAAGAGCCCGCGCTTGGACCCGAAGGCGTTGTAGATGCTCGAGCGGCTCAGCCCGGTGGCCCGCTCGAGGTCCGGGACCGAGGCATCCTCGTAGCCTGACTGCCAGAATACGGCCCGGGCGCCGCGCACCGCCGTCTCCCGGTCGAAGGACTGGGTCCTGCCCACGGGCCACCCCACTTTCTGTAATGACCAGTCCAGTATATAGTGGACCGGTCGTTACAGAATACGAGTGGACCCAGTTCCGGCGAAAGGGACCCAGCATGTCGCAGACCTCCAGCACCCAGATCCAGCTTGTCCGCCGCCCCTCGGGATGGCCGACCCACGAGGACTTCCGCACCGTGACCGTGCCCTACGGCGACCTCGAGCCGGGCCAGGTGCGCGTGCGCAACGAGTTCGTCTCGGTCGATCCGTACATGCGGGGCCGGATGAACGACTCCCGCAGCTACGTAGCGCCCTACGCGCTGGGTGAGACCATCACCGGCGGCGCCGTGGGCCGCGTCGTCGAGTCCGCCGCCGACGAGGTGCCGGTCGGCGCCGTCGTGCTCCACCAGCACGGCTGGACGGACGTCATCCAGGCGGACGCGGGGACGTTCCGGGTGCTCCCCGACATCCCGGGGGTGCCGCTCTCGGCCCGCCTGCATATCCTGGGCATGACCGGCATGACGGCCTACGTGGGCCTCACGGAGATCGCGGGCCTCAAGGCCGGGGACACGGTGTTCGTCTCGGGCGCGGCCGGCGCCGTGGGAACTGCTGCGGGCCAGATCGCGAAGCTCCTCGGCGCCAAGCGCGTGATCGGCTCCGCGGGCTCGGCGGAGAAGGTCGCCCTGCTGACGGAGAAGTACGGCTACGACGCAGCCTTCAACTACAAGGACGGGGACGTCCGCGGCCAGCTCGCGGCAGCCGCCCCCGAGGGCATCGACGTGTTCTTCGACAACGTGGGCGGCGAGCACCTCGAGGCCGCGCTCGAGGCCTTCAACGACGGCGGCCGCGCGGCCCTGTGCGGGGCGATCTCGGCCTACAACGCCACCGAGCGCCCGGCCGGCCCGGACAACATGCCCAACCTCATCACCCGCGGGCTCACGCTGCGCGGCTTCACCCTCGGCCACTACCTGCACCTCGCCCCCGAGTTCACCGAGCGGATGACCGGGTGGTTCGCCGCGGGCAGCATCGCCTACGACGAGACGATCGTGGACGGGATCGAGCACACGGTGGATGCGTTCCTGGACATGATGCGCGGGGCGAACACCGGCAAGATGCTCGTCCGGATCTGAGGCGCGGCCGCCGACGGGCCAGCCCGGGCCGCGGCCTGCCCGGGTTCAGCCGCGGCCGTAGATCCTCGCGGCGAGGTCGCCGGCCGCCTTCTGGGCCCGGGCGGCGAGCTCCTCGCGCCGCCGCTCGGGCACGCGCTCGGCCTCGAACGTGATCGCGACGGCCGCCGTGGGCCAGCCCGCGTGGTCCCGGACCACGGCCGCGACCGAGGCCAAGCCAGGCGTGACCTCACCGCCCTCGGTCGCGTAGCCGCGCTGGCGGACCTGGTCCAGCTCCGACTGGAGGGCCGAGTACGAGCGGATCTGCTCGCCCTCCTCGGTCCGGGACGTGAAGGCCGCCGCGTTCGGGTACAGCGCGCGGACCTGGGACTTGGGCAGCGCCGCGAGGATCGCACGCCCGCTCGCGGTGAGGTGGCTCGGCAGGCGCACCCCCACGTCGGTCACGAGCGAGGGCCGGTTCTTGGCCCGCTCCTCGACGATGTAGAGCACGTCCCGGCCGTGCAGCACCGCAAGGTGCGTGCTCTCCCCGATCGCATCCACGAGCGCCGCGAGCAGCGGCCGGCCCAGGCGCGAGAGCGGCTCCTGCCGGGAGTAGGCACTCGAGAGCTCGAACGCGCCGATGCCGAGCCCGTACCGCTGCTCTTCCGGAAGATGGAGGACGAACCCGTTCTCCTCCATGACCGCGAGCAGGTGGTAGACGGTGGAACGCGGCAGGCCGAGCTGCGCCGCGATCGCCGAGGCCGGCTGCGGTCCGCGCCGCGAGGCGAGCAGGCGCAGGATCCGCAGCGTGCTCTCCGCCGCGGGCACCTTCGACTTCTCCCGTGCCTGGGTGGGGGGCATGGCGACTCCTTCCGCTCCGCCGGGCTGCCTGCTGTCTGCAATCCCGGACCACCTCCAGTGTGGAGCGGACGACGGCGGCCGCGCACCCGCCGTCGTGCGCTCACCGTCCGGAATACCGGACACTAGTCCTCTTGGGCGCATCTGGCATGCGAGACACACTCTGGTCGTGACGCCACTCACAGCCCCCGCCGGGCCCGGCACAGTGGGAGGAGCCTGGCCCGAAGGCCCCTTCCCAACGACGTGAGGACTCCATGCAGACCACTCATCCCGCCGCGCTCAGCCGCGGCCTCAACGTCCGGCACATCCGGTTCATGGCCCTGGGGTCGGCCATCGGCACCGGGCTGTTCTACGGCTCCGCCGAGGCCATCCAGGCGGCGGGGCCGGCCGTCCTGATCGCCTACATGATCGCCGGTGCCGCCGTGTTCATGGTGATGCGCTCGCTCGGCGAGATGGCCGTGCGGCACCCCGTGGCCGGCTCGTTCAGCCAGTACGCCGGCCGGTACCTCGGCCCGTTCTGGGGCTTCGCGACGGGCTGGACCTATGTCTTCGAGATGGCGATCGTGGCACTCGCGGACATCACCGCGTTCGGCATCTACATGGGCTTCTGGTTCCCCCAGGTGGACCGGTGGGTGTGGATCGCCGCCGTGATCCTCGTGCTCACGGCCATCAACCTGCTCAGCGTCAAGGTCTTCGGCGAGCTCGAGTTCTGGTTCTCGCTCGTGAAGGTGGCCGCCATCATCGCCATGATCGCCGGCGGCGCCGCCCTCATCGCCTTCGGCTTCTCCTCCCCCTCCGGCGGCCAGGCCGGCGTGCACCAGCTCGTCGCGAACGGCGGGCTCTTCCCCAACGGCTTCGGCGGGCTGCTCGCGTGCTTCTCGGTGGTCGTGTTCGCCTTCGGGGGCGTCGAGACGGTCGGGGTCACGGCGGGCGAGGCCGCGGACCCCAAGAAGGCCATTCCGCAGGCCGTGAACACGGTGCCCGTGCGGATCCTGCTCTTCTACGTGCTCACGCTCGCGGTGCTCATGAGCCTGTTCCCGTGGAACCAGGTGGGCGCCCAGGGCAGCCCCTTCGTGCAGATCTTCAGCGGGCTCGGGATCCCCGGTGCGGCCAATGTGCTCAACGCGATCGTCATCACCGCCGCGCTCTCCGCGATCAACTCGGACATCTTCGGCGCGGGGCGCGTCCTGTTCGGCCTCGCGCAGCAGGGCCACGCGCCGGCCTCGTTCGGGAGGGTGTCGTCGCGCGGAGTGCCGTGGATGACCGTGGTGGTCATGACCGGCGTGCTCGCCGTCGGGGTGGTGCTCAACGCGCTGATCCCGGAGGACGTGTTCACGGTCATCGCCTCCATTGCGACGTTCGCCACCGTGTTCGTCTGGGCCATGATCCTCGCCAGCCATGTGGCCATGAAGCGCGAGATCCGGCGGTACGCGCTCGCGCCCAGCGAGTTCCCTTCGCCGCTGTGGCCCGTGGCCTCGGTGCTCGCGATCGCGTTCATGGCGTTCGAGACCGTGCTCCTGGGCTGGTTCGAGGACACGCGCGTGGCCCTCGTGGTGGGCGGCGCCTGGATCGGCCTGCTCGCCGGGGCGTATGCCCTGTGGGTCCGCGGCGACGGGCGGCGCCGCCCGGGGCTCCTCGACGAGACTGCCCCGCTGCCCGTGGTCTCCCAGGACGAGCGGGTGCGGGCTTAGCCCTCGGCGCCCGCGGGCATTTCGACACAACTCAGCGCCGTTCCTGCCCCTTTCGGGGCGGAAACGGCGCTGAGTTGTGTCGTTGTGCTCGGGTTGGCGGACGGCGGGCCGGACCTAGCGGGCCGACCAGCCGCCGTCCATCGTGTAGGACGCGCCGGTGACCATCCCGGCGTCCTCCGAGGCCAGCCAGCACGCCAGTGAGGCCACCTCGGACGGCTCGACGAGCCGCTTGATGGCCATCTCGGTCAGCATGACCTTCTCGAGGACCTCGGACTCGGGGATGCCGTGCGTCAGCGCCTGGTCCTTGATCTGCTTCTCCACGAGTGCCGTGCGGACGTAGCCCGGGTTGATGCAGTTGGACGTCACGCCGTGCTCCGCGCCCTCGAGCGCGGTGACCTTCGAGAGGCCCTCGAGGGCGTGCTTCGCGGTGACGTACGCGCTCTTGAAGGCCGAGGCGCGGAGGCCGTGGACCGAGCTGAGGTTGATGACCCGGCCCCAGCCGCGCTCGTACATGTGCGGCAGGGCGGCCCGGACCAGGAGGAACGGCGCCTCGACCATGAGCCGCTGGATCCGCCGGAACGCCTCCGGGTCGTACTCGTGGATGGGGGCGACCTTCTGGATCCCCGCGTTGTTCACGAGGATGTCGCAGTCGAGCCGCAGGTCCTCGAGCGCGGCGGTGTCGAGCAGGTCCACGGCCCACGCCGTGCCGCCGAGGTCCGCGGCGAGCTTCTCGGCGGCGCTTCCGTCGAGGTCGGCGACCACCACGTGCGCGCCCCGGTCCGCGAGCCCTCGGGCCACCGCGGCGCCGATGCCTGCCGCGCCGCCGGTGACGAGTGCCCTGCGGCCGTTGAGGCTCATGCGCGGGCTCCTGCCTCGGACACCGTGCCCCGGACGCGGGCGGCGTCCGCGGCGTCGAGCGCGTGGAGCGAGGCGCCCTTGGTCTCCCGCATGGCGAGCACGGCGATGAGGGTGATGACGCCAGCGGCGGCGAGGTAGACCGCCGTGGGCCACCACGAGCCGGTCGCCTTGAGCCACTCGGTGGCGAAGACCGGGGCGAGCGAGCCGGCCACGATCGAGGTGACCTGGTAGGCGATCGAGACGCCGGAGTAGCGCATGCGGGTCGGGAACATCTCGGCCATGATGGCCGGCTGGCCGGAGTACATGAGGCCATGGAAGACCAGGCCCACGATGATGGTCAACAGGATGACGAACACGTTCTTGGTGCCGAACGCCGGGAAGGCCCAGAAGCCCCAGGTGCCGCCGAGGATCGCGCCGGCGAGGTAGACCGGCTTGCGGCCGATGCGGTCGGCGAAGCGGCCGATCACCGGGATGATCGAGAAGTGGCAGATGTGCGCAATCGCGATGACGCCGAGGATCGAGGCGGTGTTCATCTTCAGGCCGGTGCCGAGGTAGACGATCGAGAACGTGACCACGAGGTAGTACAGGATGTTCTCCGCGAACCGCAGGCCCATGCCCACGAGGACGCCGCGCGGGTAGTGCTTGAGCACCTCGAAGACGCCGTAGCCGGCGGCCTTCTCGGTCTCGAGCTCGGCCTTGGCGGCCTGGAAGATCGGCGCCTCGTCGATCTTGGTGCGGATCACGTAGCCCACGATCACCACGATGGCGGAGAGCCAGAAGGCCACGCGCCAGCCCCAGACGAGGAACGCGTCGGAGGAGAGTGCCGAGGTCATGACCCACAGGACCACGGTCGCGAGGACGTTGCCCAGCGGCACCGCCGCCTGCGGCCACGACGACCAGAACGCGCGCTTCGCATCCGGCGCATGCTCGGCCACCAGCAGGACGGCACCGCCCCATTCGCCGCCGAGCGCGAGGCCCTGGATGAAGCGGAGGAGGACGAGGAGGATCGGAGCCCAGATGCCGATCTGTGCGTAGGTCGGCAGGCAGCCCATGAGCACCGTGGCAGCGCCGATGAGCATGATGGTGATCTGCAGGGTCTGCTTGCGGCCGATCCTGTCGCCGATCTGGCCGAACACGATGCCGCCGAGCGGGCGTGCGATGAACCCCACCGCGTAGGTGAGGAACGCGGCGATGATCGCGTCGTACTCGTTGCCCATCTTGGGCAGGAGGATCTTGTTGAACACGATCGTGGACGCGGTCGCGTAGAGGAAGAAGTCGTACCACTCGACCACCGTGCCCGCCATCGAGGCGGAGACGATCTTCTTCAGCAGTGGTTGCTCGGTGCTGCCGGCGGAGCGCTGATCAACGCTCATAGGGGGTGCCTCCTGGGTGTCGTCACTGACACGGCTCACATTCGGGGCCTCGCGGGCGTCTTCACGGTATGACGCCCATCACATGTCCCGACGAGTATTCCCTGCGCAGGACTGCGCCTTCAATGATCAATTCAGCACTGATCCTGTGCAGATTTGCAGATGGACCCGTAGGGTGTCCCCATGACGTCGGCGCAGCCCTCCCCCGATCTCCTCCTCGTGCTCCTGGAGGTGTCCCGCTCCGGGAAGTTCACGACGGCGGGCGAGAGCCTAGGTCTGAACCACACCACGGTGGCGCGCAAGATCGCGGCCCTCGAGAAGTCCCTCGGCGGCCGCGTGCTGGCCCGCGCCGCAGGCGGCTGGGAGCTCACCCCGCTCGGCGAGCGGGCCGTGGGCGTGGCGGCCCAGGTCGCCGACGCTGTAGGGCGCCTGGGTCCCGGCAGGGAGGACCCCATCACCGGGGTGGTGCGCATGACGGCGACGGACGGCTTCAGCGCCTACATCGCCTCTCCCGCGGTGGCCCGGCTGCGGGCCGAGCACCCAGGGCTCACCGTCGAGCTCGTGACTGTGACCCGGCGTGCCCTCCAGCAGCGTTCCGGAGTGGACCTCGAGGTCGTCGTGGAGGGCGAGCCGCAGGTCCACCGCGCCCACGCGGTCCGGCTCGGCGAGTACACGCTGGGGATGTACGCCTCCCGCGAGTACCTCGCCCGGCACGGAGCTCCGCGGACGCCCGAGGAGCTGGCCCGCCACGGCCTCGTGTACTTCGTCGACTCGATGCTCCAGATCGACGACCTCGACACGCCGCGCCGCCTCGCACCCGAGATGCGGGACGGCCTGACGTCGACCAACGTGTTCGTGCACGTCGAGGCGACCCGGGCCGGGGCAGGGATCGGCTTCCTGCCGTGCTTCATGGCGGACCGGCACGAGGACCTGGTGCGGCTGCTCCCCGACTACTTCCGCGAGCAGCTCCCCTACTGGATGGTGCTGCGGCCCGACTCGTACCGGCAGCCGGCCGTGGCCGCGGTGGCCGAGGCGCTGCGCGACCAGATGGAGCGCTCGCGTCCCATGCTCCTCGGCCTGAAGCACGCGTCCGAGGGGCGGCCCGTCCCTTCTGGCGAGGGTGCAGACCCGGAGCCCAGCCCCGTCTGAGGCGGGTGCGGAGCGGCCTCCGGCCGCACACCGTCTGCGCCACCCTGCAGCTGGGCCTTCACGCACCCCGCGGGCCAGCGCCGCCCGGGGACGCCCCGTCGCGTCGCGGCTCCGCGGCCCCGACCCACGCTCGGACCCGTCCGTCGTCCCAGACCTGGGCCGGCAGCGCCCCGCCGAGCAGGCGGCGACGCAGCGCGGGCGAGGCGGGGATCGGCGTCGTGCTCGCGGCGATCACGAAGTTGCCGTACCTGCGCCCCTTGAGCATGGCCGGATCTGCGACGATCGCCGTGTGCGGGAAGACTGCGGCGATCGCGGCCGCCTCGGTCCTCGCAGAGACGTGGTCCGGGGAGCTGCCGATGTTGGCCACGAACAGGCCGCCGGCGTCGAGCAGGCGGGCCGAGGCCTCGATGAACTCGACAGTGGTCAGGGGATCCGGCGTGGTGGACCCGGCGAAGACGTCGCGGACCACGACGTCCCGGGTGGCCGGGGTGAGGGACTCGGTGACCTGCCTGGCCTCGCCGACGCGGATGCGCAGCAGCGGCGCGCGCGGCAGGTCGAACCATCCGCGCACGTAGTCGGCGAGCTTCGCATCGAGTTCGACGACGACCTGCCGCGCGTCCGGGTAGCGCGCGGCGAGGTATCGGGGGATGGAGCAGCCGCCCCCGCCCTGGTGGAGGGCACGGAGCCGCTCGGTGCGCTCGGGGTCGAAGCGGTCCTCGATGAGGGCCACGATCCAGCGCATGTACTCGAAATCGAGCCGGAGCGGGTCGGACAGGACGATGTGCGAGCTCTGGACCCCGTTGATCTTCAGCAGCCAGCCGTCCCGGGAATCCCCGTCGGGCACCAGTTCGGCGCTGCCGGTGCTGATCGGGTAGAGGCCCGCCACCGGGCCCTGACCCTGCTGGGCGGCCATCAGGCGTCCCCCCGGGCGCCGCGGACCATGCGGATCTCGGGCAGCGTTGCCCCGCCGATCTCGTCGAGGTGGCGGGCGCCGTCCGGCACAAAGCCGAGCTTGCCGTAGAACGCCCGGGCCCGTGGGTTGTCCTCGAAAACCCACAGGGATGCCGGCCGGTCCGCGAGGACGCGCTCGACCACCGCCCGTCCCGCGCCCGTGCCGTGCATCTCGGCCAGCACGTAGACGGTGTAGAGCTCCTCCTCCGCGGGGGCATCGTCGTCGCGGGCGGGGCCGGCCCCCGCGAACCCGACCACGCGCCCGCGGGAACGGACCAGCGCGAACCGCCCGGGCGACTCCGGGGCGAGGAAGCGGCGCCAGCGCTCGGTGCGTGCGGGCGAGTCGCCGAGGCCGCCAGCGAGGAACGCCGCCGGGAGCAGGTGGGCGTAGGCCTCGCGCCACGAGGCGTCCTTGACCGCAAGCACCGCCTCGGCGCCATCGGGCGTCGCGCCGGTGATCTCGAAGGCGCGCTCGGGCGGGGTGCCGCTGTGCTGGACCATCGCGCTACCTCACCACGGCCAGGGCGAAGCCGTCCCAGCCCTTGGACCCGGCGGTCTGCACGACGGTCGCGTCGAAGAGCGGGCCGCCGAGGAGCTCGAGGGACTCCACGATGAACGGCGCGTCCTGGTCCCCGCCGTCAGGGTGCAGGAGCGTGCCCTCCCACACGGCGTTGTCGAGCACCACCACGGTGCCCGGCCGCCCCAGCCTGACCGCCCACTCGAGGTAGCGGGAGTTGTTCTGCTTGTCGGCGTCGATGAAGACGAGGTCATAGGGTCCGGACAGCCGCGCGAGCGTCTCGAGCGCACGGCCCACGTGCACGGTGACCTTCTCGGCAAGGCCCGCGGCGGCGAGATTCTGCCGCGCCACGTCGGCGTGCTCCGGCAGGTACTCAAGGGTGTCGAGGTGGCCGCCTGCGGGCAGGGCCTGCGCCATCCAGATGCTGCTGAACCCCGCCAGGGTGCCGATCTCGAGCACCCGCGCCGCTCCGGAGATCCGGACGAGGAGGTTCAGCAGCTTGCCGGACGTGGGCTGCACCTCGATCGGCGGCATGCCACGAGCCTCGGCCGTCTCGAGGGCCCGCTCGTGTTCCGGGCCGGGCTTCACGACGGTCCGCGTGAGCCACCGTTCGACCTCGGTCCATTCGGGCTGCGCGACGTGTTCGACCATGCCGCCAGTCTGGCACCTCGTGCCGAGGCCGCGACAGCGCCGTGGCGGACCGGCGCGTCAGCCGCCCGCGGGCTCTGCGCCCTGGCCCGCGATCGCCCGCTCGAGGCGTTCTACCTTGCCGGTGAGCTCACCGGTGTGGCCCGGGCGGATGTCGGCCTTGAGGACGAGCGAGACCCGCGACCCATAGCGGCCCACGGCCTCGGTGGCGCGCTTCACGACGTCCATGACCTCGTCCCACTCGCCCTCGATCTCGGTGAACATCGAGCTCGTGCGGTTCGGCAGGCCGGATTCCCGCACGATCCTGACCGCTGCCGCGACCGCCTCGTGGACGGAGTCGGAGGGAGCGGACGACGGCGAGTCGGCCGCCTCAGCCGGGCGGCCGGCGTCGGGCGCGGGGCCGGAGGGGGATACAGAGAACGCGACGATCATGCGCACCAGTGTGCCACCGCGGCTCGGCCGGCGAGCTGGGAGCGCACCGTCATGTAGGCGACACCCGGACTCTCGGATGGGTACTGTTGAGGTATGCAGCAGGAACGGGCGTGGCGCAAGCCGATGCGCGCCGACGCGGCACGCAACATCGAGAAGATCATCACGGCGGCCCTCGACTGCTTCCGCGAAGAGGGCCCGAACGTGTCCCTCAAGACCGTCGCGGACCGGGCCGGGGTCGGCCCAGCCACACTCTTCAGGAACTTCGCCGACAAGGACGAGCTGGTCCTCGCCGCGGTCGAGCGGCAGATCAAGGTCAAGGTCGAGCCGGTGGCCGAGATGGCGCTGGACAACCCCGACGCCGCCTCCGGCCTCGTCGAGGTCCTCAGCGCGGTGATGCAGGTGGCCAATGATGAGCACAACCTGCTCTCGGCCGTCGCGGGTCGGCGGAGCCTGCTCGTGGGGCTCGCCGGCAAGCTCATCGAGTCCCTCGGGGTCCTCCTCCAGCGTGGCCAGCGGGAGGGCACCCTGCGCGAGGAGCTCCAGCTGATCGACATGGTGCGCCTCGTCGCCATGCTCATCGGTGCGGGCGACACGCTGGAGCCCGGGTCCTTCGCGTGGCAGCGGTACGTGGCGCTCGTCGAGGACGCCATCCGCACCCACCGGGAGAACCGGCCGCTGCCTCCGCTCGGCCCGATCCCCGGCGTCGAGCTGCCCCTCTGACGGCGGGGAGCTCTGCCCATGGCGGACCCGGGGCGGGCCCGCTAGCGTCTGGGGCATGACCATGCTCTCTGTCGCCGCATCCACGACATACGGGACCTCCTCCGGAGACGCCGCCGTAGGCCTCATCGGCGGGCTCTTCGGTGCCGTCATCGGCCTCGCCGTCGTTGGACTCCTGTATATGGGGATCTTCACCAAGGCCGGCCGTCCGGCGTGGGAGGCCTACGTCCCCTTCTACAACTTCTACGTGCTGATCACCCAGATCGTGGGTCGTCCGGCCTGGTGGTTCTGGGTCATCATCGCCTCGAGCGTGATCCCGGTCCTGAACTTCATCACGTGGATCGCGGCGGCCGTGTTCGGCATCCTCGTCATGAACGACCTGTCCAAGTCGTTCGGCAAGGACTCCGCCTACACGGTGGGCCTGGTGCTGCTGCCGATCGTCTTCGTGCCCATGCTCGGCTACGGCCAGGCGCAGTACCTCGGCAAGGGCGCTCTCGTGGCGCCGGGCGGCTACGGCCAGCCCCAGCCCTACGGCCAGCAGGCCCAGCCCTACGGCCAGCCCCAGTCCTACGGCCAGCCCCAGCAGTACGGCCAGCAGGCCCAGCCCTACGGTCGGCCTCAGCCCTACGGCCAGCCTCAGCAGTACGGCCAGGAGCGCCCGAGCCCCTATGGCCAGCAGCCCGGCTCGGACGAGCCGCGTCGCTGAACCGAAACGGCCCCTCTCCATCTGAAGGTCATGTTCTGGGAGTCACCTCAGGTGACCTTCAGAACGTGACCTTCAGGAGGTGACCTTCAGAAGCTGACCTTCAGAAGGGGCTGGGCGGTCAGCCCCAGCCGAGGAGGCGCAGGAGCGCGGCCGCGGCGGCGCCGGCGATCACCACCACGAGGAACGGGGCCCGCAGCACGAGCGCGACGGCGGCCGCCGCGAGGGAGCCGAGCCGGGCGTCGAGCACGAGGGACTGGCCGCCCGCAAACGTGTTGACGGCGGTCAGGGACGCCAGCAGCCCGATGGTGACGGTGCCCGCGACGCGGAGCATCCGCTCGTTGTCCATCCATCGGCGCGGCAGCAGGTAGCCGAGCAGCTTGAGCGCATACGCGGCTGCGCAGGCGAGGACGATCCAGGCCCACAGGCTCATGCCCGGCCCCCGCCCTGGCCGCCGTCCCCGCGGGGGTCCCGGCGGGAATAGGGGTCGAGGTCCGGCCCCAGCCCCTCCACCCCGGCGCCCGCGGACGGCCGGCCCGAGGCGGCCCTCGCATGGCTGACCCATCCGAGGACGGCGGCGACGAGCGCCGCGATGAGGATCGGGACGCCGGGCGGCACGAACGGCACCGCGAGCACGGTCGCGAGGGCGCAGACCACGGCGATCGCCCAGGGCTCGCGGCCCTTGAGCCGCGGCCAGAGGAGCCCCAGGAACGCGGCCACGGCGGCGCCGTCGAGCCCCCACTGCTTGGGGTCGCCGAGGGCGTTCCCCGCCAGGGCGCCCACGGCCGTGAAGATGTTCCAGAGCACGAACACCCCGACGCCGGCCACCCAGAATCCTCGACGCTGCTCGGTCGGCGACTCCTGGCCCACGGCCGTGGCCGTGGACTCGTCGATCGTGAACTGCGGAGCGACGAAGCGGCGCCAGCCGGCAGGGGCGAACATCGCGTTGAGCTGCATGCCGTAGACCGCGTTGCGCACGCCGAGCAGGGTCGCCGCAGCGGTCGCGGCGGCGCCCGAGCCGCCTCCGGCCAGCACCCCGATGAAGGCGAACTGCGAGCCGCCGGTGAACATGAGCAGGCTCAGGGCCACGGTCTGGAGGACGTCGAGCCCCGAGGCGACCCCGAGCGCGCCGAAGGAGACGCCGTAGAGGCCGGTCGCGACGGCGATCGAGAGGCCGATCCGCGCCGCCGGCGAGCGGCGCAGCGGCACCGGCCCCGCGCCGTCGTGCTCGGGTTCGGGTTCAGGATCCGGGCGGGGATCCGCCTCAGCCAAGGGCCGCCCCCAGCTGGGCCAGCACCTCGGCGGGGCGGTTGGTGGTGATCTGCTGGACGCCGACGGCGAGGCAGTGCTCCACGTCCTCGGGCGCGTCCACGGTCCAGACGCGGAAGGTCAGGCCGGCCTCGAGCCACGCCCGCACGCGGTTGGGGTGGTCCCGGATGTAGCGGATGCCGGGGCCGGCGATGCCCACGCGGCCCTCGTCGAGGATCGCCTCGGCGTCGAGCTGGGCCGCCTTGAGGACGTTGGCGACCGCGCCGCCCGTGAGGGCCCCCAGCGCGGCCGACTGCCGCAGCTCCTCGACCGAGACGTCATCGACGAGCATGCAGACGTGGCGGGCGGGGACCGAGGAGAGGAGGTGCTCGATGGCCTCGGCGTCGAAGCTCATGAAGCTGACCTGGACGCCCCCCACCCGAGAGGCCTCCGGCTCCCACCCGCGCGAGCGCAGCAGCTCGAGCACGCGGTCCTCGAGAGCACGGCGGTAGGGACTGGGGTGCTTGAGCTCGATCGCGAGGCCCACCTCGCGCCCGGAGGCGACCAGCAGGTCCAGCAGCTCGGGCAGCGTCAGGAGCTGCTGGCTCTGGGCCCCGAACTCGTCCGGGACCCGGACGCCCTTCCAGGAGGAGAAGTCGAGCTCGCGGAGCTGGGCGAGGGTCCGCTCCGCCACGGGCCCCGTGCCGCTGGAGGTGCGGTCCAGGTTCGCATCGTGCAGGAGGACCAGGTGCTGGTCCCGGGTCAGGTGGACATCGCATTCGACGCCGTCCGCGCCGTCGGCGAGCGCCTGGAGGTAGGCGGCGCGCGTGTGCTCGGCGAAGCGCGCGCTCGCACCACGATGGGCATACACAAGGGGGCGGCTGGTCATGGCGCAAGGGTATCGGACCGATCCGACGCCCAGATTGCGTCATACCCCCTGGGGTACTATTCTGGAGGAGAAGCAATACCCCTAGGGGTATCCCAACGGAAGGAGAGCCATGCTGCTCGAGCGCATCTACGACCAGGACCTGGCGCAGGCCAGCTACATGATCGGCTGCCAGGCCAAGGGCGAGGCCATCGTCGTCGACGCCCGGCGCGACATCGCCCCCTACCTCGAGCTCGCCGCCGCGAACGGCATGAAGATCGTCGCGGTCAGCGAGACCCACATCCACGCCGACTACCTCTCCGGCTCCCGGGAGCTCGCCGCTGCCACCGGCGCGGAGCTCTACGTCTCCGGTGAGGGCGGCGAGGACTGGCAGTACGGCTTCGAGGCCGAGCGGCTGGTCGACGGCAGCACCGTCCAGCTGGGCAACATCACGGTCACTGCCGTGCACACCCCGGGCCACACCCCCGAGCACCTCTCGTTCCTCATCAAGGACGGCGCCTTCAGCGACGAGCCCGGCTACCTCCTCTCGGGCGACTTCGTCTTCTCGGGCGACCTCGGCCGCCCCGACCTGCTCGACGAGGCCGCCGGCGGGGTGAACACCCGCTTCGAGGGCGCGCGCCAGCTCTTCACGAGCCTCAAGGAGAAGTTCCTGACCCTCCCGGACCACGTCCAGGTCCACCCCGGCCACGGATCCGGCAGCGCCTGCGGCAAGGCCCTGGGCGCGATCCCGTCGACCACGGTCGGCTACGAGCGCCTGTTCGCCTGGTGGGCCCCCTACCTCGCGGCCAACGATGAGGAGGGCTTCGTCCGCGAGCTCCTCGACGGCCAGCCCGACGCGCACGCCTACTTCGGGCGCATGAAGCGCCAGAACCGCCTCGGCCCGGCCGTCATGGGCGGACGCGGCGCGCTCCCCGAGCTCTCCACCGAGGCGATCGCCGAGGACCTGGCCGCGGACCGGATCACGTTCGTGGACACCCGCCACCACGCCGACGTCCACCGCGGCACCGTGGCCCGGGCCCTCAACATCCCCGCCGGCGGCAAGATGGCCACCTACGGCGGATGGGCCTACGACCCCGAGACCGATTCCCGCCCGCTCGTGCTCCTCGCCCAGAACGAGGAGGCCGCGGGCCGCATGTGGGACTCGCTCGTGCGCGTCGGGATCGACAACGTTGCCGGCTTCACGCCCACCCTCGAGGGCCTTCCCATGACGGCCCCCCGCACGCTGGAGCCTGCGGACCTCGAGGGCTTCGACGCCGCGCTCGTCCTCGATGTGCGCAACAAGACCGAGCACGCCGCGGGCCACATCCCCGGCTCGGAGCAGCTCAGCGCCGGCCGCGTCCTGTGGCACACGGACCAGCTCCCCTCGGAGGGCGTGATCGTGAGCTACTGCCAGAGCGGCGTCCGCAACTCCGTCGCCGCGAGCGCCCTGCGCCGCGCCGGGTACGAGGTCGTCGAGCTCGAGGGCAGCTACCTCGGCTGGAAGTCCTTCGCGGACTCCCAGGAGGCCGCCGCCGCCCGCTGAGCCGCCCACCGGCCCACCCCAGACCCCGGATGCCCCGCCTGTCCCCCCGCAGGCGGGGCATCCGGCTGTCCGCCCCCGCCGGTAGGGTTGAGGCATGGTGACGCTGAACCGCACCCCAGGCCCCCGCCCGGGAGCGGAGTCCGGCTCCGGTCCGACCGACCTCGAGCGGGCCGCCGCCCTGGGCCGGATGAAGGCCCTCGCCCTCTCCCTCCTGATCGGGATGGCCGTCATCTTCGCGGTCTCGTTCGCGCTCCAGGACCGCTACGCGTGGCTCCAGTATGTGCGGGCCGCCTCCGAGGGCGGCATGGTCGGGGCCCTCGCTGACTGGTTCGCCGTCACCGCGCTGTTCAAGCACCCGCTCGGGCTGCCCATCCCCCACACCGCCATCATCCCCACGCGCAAGGACGCGATCGGGGCGTCCCTCAGCGGGTTCGTGCGGGACAACTTCCTCTCCTCCGCCGTGGTGCGCGCCAAGCTGGACAGCGTCGACGTCGCGCGGAAGGCAGGCACCTGGCTGGCGAGCCCCGCGGGCGCCGAGCGGGTCGCGAAGGAGGGCGCCGCCGTCGTGCGCGGGGCGTTCACCGTGCTCAACGACGACGACGTGCAGGCCGTGATCGAGGGCATGGTGCGGCGCCACCTGCTCGCCCCGCCGTGGGGGCCGCCGCTCGGCCGGGTTGCAGACCAGGTCCTCGCCGCGGGCCACCACCACCAGCTCGTGGACCTGCTGGTGGACCGCGCGGCGGACTGGGTCGCGGCGAACTACGAGGCCGTCACCCGCGTCGTCTCGGACCGCTCCCCCTCCTGGGTGCCGAGCTTCGCCAACGACCTCGTCGGCGACAAGATCTACATCGAGCTGTCCAAGTTCGTGGCGGCCGTGCAGTCGGACCCGGACCATCAGGTGCGCCGGTCCATCGACGCGTACCTGAGGGACCTCGCCCAGGACCTCCAGCACGAGCCTGCCATGATCGCCCGGGTGGAGGGCATCAAGGCGCAGGTGCTCGGCGACCCGCAGGTCCGCAGCCTCGCCGGCCGCACCTGGGCCACGCTCAAGCGGGTGCTGCTCGAGGCGGTCTCGGACCCGCGCAGCGAGCTGCACCAGCGGTTCACCACCGCGGTGCGGGACTTCGGCGCCCGGCTCGTCGAGGACGAGGAGCTGGCCGGGAAGGTCAATGCGTGGGTGGCGGACGCGGCCTCCTACGTGGTGGCGACCTACCGCGACGACATCGCGGGCGTCATCGAGGACACGGTGGCCCGCTGGGACGCGCAGGAGACCTCGGAGAAGATCGAGCTCCAGGTCGGCAAGGACCTCCAGTTCATCCGCATCAACGGCACCGTGGTGGGCGCCCTGGCAGGCCTGCTGATCTTCGCCGCGGCGCATGCCGTGTTCGGCGGCTAGACGGACGACGGCGCGTGGCCGCCTCGGGCGGGCTGCGCCGTCGGGCGGCCGGTGCCGTCCGGGAAGCGGACCGGCCCGCAGTTCAGTCCGCGAGCGGCTCGATCCCGGCGCGGCCTTCGAGCAGCCGCGCCCGGCGCTGCTCGATCTCACGCTCGACGGCCTCCTGGGGCGTCTCGGCGGGCAGCACGTCCGGCACCGGGCCGAACGCCGCCTGGGCGGCACGCACCACGGCGCGCCCCATGAGGAGGTTGCCGGCCCCGCCGACCACCGCGCCGACCCCGAAGGGAAGGGCCCGGCCCACGAGCGCGCCGCCCTGCCGCTTGAGCAGCCAGGTGAGGAAGCGCCGCTGCACGGTGCCCTGGAGTACCTTGACGGCCTGCGACGGCATGGACCGGTTCAGCGCCACGCCCCACGCGCTGGCCGGGTGTCCGCCACGGCCCAGGGCCTGCCCGCCCAGCGCGGAGAGCAGGGCCGTGCCCTCCTCCCCCAGCATGAGCGCCATGATGGTGGTCCGGGCTCGGTCCGGGTCCTCGAGGTGCACCCCGTGGAGCTCCGCGATCGAGGCCGCGTAGAGGGCGGTCGCCTCGAGGAAGCCCACCGTGGCGGCGGCGGAGAGGCCCAGCGACGTCATGGTCCCCAGACCGGGAATCGCCGCGGTGCCGCCCACGGCGACGCCGGTCCCGCCCACCGCCGCCAGATAACGGCGCTCGAGGCGCCGGGCGAGCTGGGCGGGGGAATCGTTGGGGTACTGTCGGTGCAGCCGGCGCAGGTTGGCCAGCACGAGCGGGCGCTGCACGTCCACCGCCGCCAGGAGGGCCCGGTGGACGCGGGGGGTCGCCTGGCCCCGGGCGTCGAACATCGTCTGGTGCGCCGTGTCCTGCGCGATCCGCAGGGCAATGTTCTTCTTCGCCATCTGCACAGGCTAGCCCCGGGCGCCGGACATGTCCCGCGCCCTTCGCGCTTGGCGTAGCCAGCGGATCGGGCCGCCCCGCACTGTTTCAGACGGACGCCGGCGGGGAAACTCAGGGGCGACCCGCGCCCCGCGGGCTTGGAGCGCTGCCAGTGCACCGGCAGCGGCGGAAGGAGCTCATCATGGGCATCGGTGCGTCAATCTTCCTCATCGCCATCGGCGCGATCCTCGCATTCGCGGTGACGCCGGGCCTCATCCCGTTCATCGACCAGACACTCGTGGGCTACATCCTCATCGGCGTGGGCGTCCTGGGGCTGATCGTCTCGCTCGTCATGATGGGCAGCTCGCGCCCGCGGCGGCGGGTCACCGAGTCGCGTCAGCTGGTGGACCCGGAGACCGGCGAAGCCGTCACCCGGCGCGACAGCCGCGAGATCTAGGCGGCCCAGGGACCCGGACGGGCCCGGCGGAGCACTCGCTCCGCCGGGCCCGTCTGCGTTTATGTGGAACCCCTTGACTTTCCAACATAAACGCAGATACAGTCAATCAATCCCACATTCGTGTGATGGAGACCACAGGCTGGACGAGGGGCTCAGAGAGGAGAGGTGCCGGGCATGTCGATGTTCGCAGAAGAGCGTCAGCGGCTCGTCGCCGACCGTGTCGCCGAGGTCGGCCGGGTGAGCGTCACCGAGCTCGCCGAGCGCTTCTCCGTCACCACCGAGACCGTGCGCCGCGACCTCGCGGCGCTGGAGTCCGCCGGCGTGCTCCGTCGCGTCCACGGCGGCGCCGTCCCGGCCGAGCGCAGCGCCACCGCGGAGGCCAGCCTCCTTGAGCGGCAGATCCAGAACCTCCTCGAGAAGCGGGCCATCGCGGACGCCGCGGCGGACCTCATCGAGTCCTCCCGCGCCGGCAGCGTCCTCCTGGACGCGGGCAGCTCCACGGAGGCGCTCGCGGAGCGCCTCATGGGCGCTCCCCTGGACGGCGCTCCCCTCGTCGTCGTGACCAACGCCCTGCCCATCGCGGACAAGCTCGCGGCGGATGCGAACCTCAACGTCCAGCTGCTCGGCGGCCGGATCCGCCCGCTCACCCGGGCGGCGGTGGGGCCGGCGACGGTCGACGCCGTCGAGCGCCTCCGCCCGGACCTCGCCTTCGTCGGGGCGAACGGCCTGCACGCCCAGTTCGGGCTCAGCACGCCGGACGTCGAGGAGGCCGCCGTCAAGGCCGCCTTCGTGCGCTGCGCGCGCCGCGTCGTGGCCCTCGTGGACCACACCAAGTTCGGCGTCGAGGCACTCGTGCAGTTCGCGCGCCTCGACCAGCTGGACGCCATCGTGACCGATCGGGCACCCGAGGGGGACGTCGCCGACGCCCTCGCGGACGCCGGAGTCGACGTACTGGAAGCAGGGAAGCAATGATCGTGACCCTCACCGCGAACCCGAGCCTGGACCGCACGGTCGAGCTGGGCGCACCCCTGCTGCGGGGCGAGGTGCAGCGCGCCGTCTCGGTGCGGCAGGAATCCGGCGGCAAGGGCGTGAACGTGGCCCGCGCGCTGCGCGCCTCCGGGCTCGACACGCTCGCCGTCCTCCCGGGGGATGCCTCCGATCCCGTCGTCGCCGGCCTCGCTGCCACCGGCGTGCCGTACGCGGCACTGCCCATCGGGGCGCCGCTGCGCTCGAACGTGGCCCTCACGGAGCCCGACGGCGTCACCACCAAGGTCAACGAGCCCGGCCCCGAACTCTCCCAGGCCCTCCAGGAGGCCCTGCTCGCCCTCCTCGTCGACCGCGCCCGTGGGGCCTCCTGGGTGGTCCTCGCAGGATCGCTCCCCCCGGGGGTTCCCGAGGACTTCTATGCCACGGCGGCCGAGCGCCTGCGCTCGGCCGCCGACGGAAACGCGCCGAAGATCGCTGTCGATTCTTCCGGCGCGCCGCTCGCGGCCTCCCTCTCGGGCAGGCCAGAGCTGCTCAAGCCCAACGCGGACGAGCTCGCGGAGCTCGCCGGACTCGTGGGCCTGAAGGACACCGGCACACCGGCCGAACTCGAGGCCTCCCCGGCGCTCGCCGCGAAGGCGGCACGGGCGCTCGTGGACGCCGGGGTCGGAGCGGTGCTCGCGACCCTCGGGTCGAAGGGCGCCGTGCTCGTCACACGGGACGGCGCGTGGCACGCCACGCACCTGCCCATCAGGGCCGTCAGCACCGTCGGTGCCGGCGACTCCTCACTGGCCGGGTACCTCCTGGCCGACTCGACTGGGGCGGACGCCGAGGGCCGCCTGCGCCAGGCAGTGGCCCACGGGGCCGCCGCCGCGTCCCTGCCGGGATCCACCGTCCCGGCAGCGAACCAGACCACCCCCTCTGCCGTGACCGTCACGGCCCTCTGAGAAGGACTCATCATGACCGAACTCATCGCCCCCGAGCTCGTGGTGCTCGATGCGTCGCTGGGCTCTTCCCCCGCCGACGTGATCAGGCACCTGGCCGGACTCGTTGCGGATGCCGGCCGCGCCACAGAGGTGGACGGGCTGTTCGCGGACGCCTGGGCGCGCGAGCAGAAGACCGCCACCGGCGTCCCCGGAGGCATCGCCATCCCCCACTGCCGCTCCACGGCTGTGACCGAGCCGTCGCTGGCGATGGCCCGCCTGTCGCAGAAGGTCGGATTCGGCGCGAAGGACGGCGACGCTGACCTCGTGTTCTTCATCGCCGCCCCGGAAGGCGCGGACCAGGAGCACCTCAAGCTCCTCGCGAAGCTCGCCCGGAGCCTCATCAAGAAGGACTTCACCGCGTCCCTGCGGGCAGCGGCTTCGCGCGAAGAGGTGGTCGCGCTCGTCAACGAGGCCCTCGGACTCACCGCAGCAGGCGAGCCGACAGCGGCGGGCGCCGCAGCCGGAGAGAGCCAGACGCCCTCGTCGTCCACGAGGCGCATTGTCGCCGTCACCGCCTGCCCCACCGGCATCGCGCATACCTATATGGCCGCGGACTCCCTCGTCGCCGCTGGGAAGGACAAGGGAATCGACGTCCAGGTCGAGACCCAAGGCTCGGCGGGCTCGACACCGCTCCCGCAGTCCGTCATCGACGCCGCCGACGCCGTGGTCTTCGCCGTGGACGTCGATGTGCGTGGCAAGGAGCGCTTCGCGGGCAAGGCGTACGTGCAGTCGCCGGTCAAGCGCGGCATCGATGAGCCGGGCGTCATGCTCGACGAGGCCCTGGCGGTTGCCGCCGACCCGAACGGCCGGCGGATCGCCCGCGGAGCGGCCGGCGCGGCGTCGTCCGCCTCCGGCTCCGAGACGAGCGAGTCCGTCGGAAAGAAGCTCAAGCGAGCGCTGCTCACGGGTGTGAGCTACATGATCCCGTTCGTCGCCGCGGGCGGCCTCCTGATCGCGCTCGGCTTCCTCCTCGGCGGCTACGACATCACGAAGTACGCGGACACGATCGTCCTCAAGAACAACGTGTTCAGCCTCCCGACCGAGTTCGGACCGCAGGCCTGGGGCCCCCTCGGCGCCTACCTCGGTGCTGTGCTGTTCAAGATCGGCGGCCTGTCGATCGGCTTCCTCGTCCCGGCCCTCGCCGGGTACATCGGCTACGCCCTCGCGGACCGGCCGGGCATCGCCCCGGGCTTCACCGCGGGCGCCGTGGCGGGCTTCATGGGCGCCGGGTTCCTCGGCGGCATCGTGGGCGGCCTCCTCGCCGGCTACACCGCGCACTGGCTCGCGTCCCTCCCAGCACCCCGCTGGCTGCGCGGCCTCATGCCGGTCGCGATCATCCCGCTCGTCGCGTCCATCGTGGCCTCCGGCCTCATGTTCGTGGTGCTCGGCGGTCCCATCGCGGTGGTCACGAAGGCCCTCAATGACTGGCTCACAGGCATGAGCGGTGCCGCCGCCGTGATCCTCGGCGTCATCCTCGGCCTCATGATGTGCTTCGACCTCGGCGGCCCCGTCAACAAGGTCGCGTACTCGTTCGCCGTCGCCGGCCTGAGCGCGGCGAGCGCGACCAACGCTGCGCCGTACCACATCATGGCTGCCGTCATGGCCGCGGGCATGGTCCCGCCGCTCGCCATGGCCCTCGCCACGGTGCTCGACCACAAGAACTTCAACGCCACCGAGCACGAGAACGGCAAGGCGGCGTGGCTCCTGGGGGCCTCGTTCATCTCCGAGGGCGCGATCCCGTTCGCCGCGGCGGACCCGCTGCGGGTCATCCCGGCGTCGATGCTCGGCGGCGCGCTGACCGGAGCGCTGTCGATGGCCTTCAACGTCTCCTCCAAGGCCCCGCACGGCGGCATCTTCGTCTTCTTCGCGATCGACAACTTCTTCCTCTGGGTCGTCTCGATCGCGGCAGGCGTCGTCGTAACCGCTCTGGCAACCATCGCCCTCAAGCGATACGTTGGCAAGAAGGCGCCCGAGGCCGCGGAGCCCGTGCCCGTCGCCGCCTAGCGAGAGAGAGTTCGAGGTCTTGATGATGGAGCAGTTTCACGGTGTCGGTGTCACCCCGGGGCGTGTGATCGGGCGGGTGCGGCAGATGCCCGCACCGGTCGCAGAGCCCGCGGCGGGGCCCGTCTCCGGCGGGCTGGACGCTGCCGCGGAGGGCGAGCGGATCCGCTCGGCGTCCAAGGCGGTCCAGGCGGCGCTGAAGGCCCGCGCAGCGTCTGCCTCGGGGGACGCGAAGGGCGTCCTCGAGGCGACCGCCCTCATGGCGGCGGACCCGATGCTGGTCAAGGGCGCCGTGAAACTGCTCGACCCGTCCGCGGACGGCGGGTCCCGCTCGGCCGAGCGGGCGGTGTGGGAGTCCGGCGCCGCGGTCGCGGACAAGCTCAAGTCCCTCGGCGGCTACATGGCCGAGCGGGCCACCGACGTCCTCGACGTGCGCGCCCGGATCGTCGCCGAGCTGCGGGGGCTCCCGGCCCCGGGCATCCCGGAGTCGGATGAGCCTTTCGTCCTCGCCGCCGAGGACCTCGCCCCCGCGGACACCGCGACCCTCGACCCCGCCAAGGTCACCGCCCTCATCACGAGCGGCGGCGGCCCGCAGTCCCACACCGCGATCCTGGCCAGGGCCCTCGGCCTGCCGGCCGTCGTGGCGGCGCCCGGGGTCGAGGCGATCGCGGACGGCTCCGAGGTCTACGTCGACGGCGCCGCGGGCACGGTCCAGACCGAGCCCGGGCAGCACGAGCGGGACGCGGCGGCCGCCTGGACCACCCAGGCGGCCGCCCTGGCCGCCGGGTTCGCCGGAAACAATCGGCTCGCCGACGGGCACGCCGTTCCGCTGCTCGCCAACGTGGCCACCGGCAAGGACGCGGCCAAGGCCGCCGCTGCCGGCGCCGAGGGCGTGGGCCTGCTGCGCACCGAATTCTGCTTCCTCGACCGGGACACCGAGCCCACCCACGAGGAGCAGGTGGCCGCCTACACGGCGGTGTTCAGGGAGTTCGCCGGCAAGAAGGTCGTGATCCGCACCCTCGACGCCGGCGCCGACAAGCCCCTGCCGTTCCTGACCAACGCGGACGAGCCCAACCCGGCCCTCGGCGTGCGCGGGTACCGCACCGACTGGACCAGCCCGGGCGTCCTCGCCCGCCAGCTCGCCGCGATCGCGCAGGCGGCGCAGGAGAACGAGGCCGAGATCTGGGTCATGGCCCCGATGATCGCCACGACGGACGAGGCCGCCCACTTCACGCGTTTGGCGAAGGAAGCCGGGCTCAAGACGGCCGGCGTCATGGTCGAGGTCCCCTCCGCGGCCCTCACGTCCTCGCACATCCTCCAGAACGCCGACTTCGCCTCGCTCGGCACGAACGACCTCACGCAGTACGCGATGGCCGCGGACCGCATGCTCGGCCCGCTCGCCCACCTCAACGACCCGTGGCAGCCGGCCGTGCTGCACCTCATCAAGGCAACGTGCGACGGCGCCGCGGCGGCTTCCGCGGCCACCGGCACCGCCAAGCCCGTGGGCGTCTGCGGCGAGGCCGCGGCCGACCCCGCCCTCGCCGCGGTGCTCGTGGGCCTGGGCGTCACGACCCTGTCGATGTCGCCGCGCGCCCTGACCGCCGTCAACCGGGTCCTGGCCACCATCACCGTCGAGGAGGCCCAGCGGCTCGCCGCCCAGGCCCTCGCCGCCCCGACCGCCGAGGCCGCCCGCGACGCCGTGCGCGGCAGCCTGCCGATCCTGGACGAGCTGGGCCTGTAGGCCCCCGGTACCGGGCCGCCGCGCCGACACTGTACGCTTCCTCCACCAGCCCGACTCCCCCCAAGAACAAGGAGCACCACATGGCAGAACGCACCGCAACGATCGGCTCGCGCGTGGGCCTGCACGCCCGCCCGGCGGCCATCTTCGCCGAGGCCGCAGGCGAGGCCGGCCTCGACGTCACGATCGCGAAGGTCGGGGAGCCTGCTGACGAGGCCATGGACGCCTCGAGCATCCTCTCCCTGATGAGCCTGGGCGCCGAGTACGGCCAGCAGGTTGTGCTGCGTGCGGAGGGCCCGGGCGCGGACGAGGCCCTCGCCAAGCTCGTGACGGTCCTCGAGACGGACCACGACGCCGAGTAGGCCCCCCAGGCCCCTGCCCGCCTGAACGGGCGCAGGAGCGCGGCCGGATCCCTTCGGGGACCGGCCGCGCTCCTGTCTGTTCAGAGCCTGGCGCCCTCAGCGGACCGGCCGTGCCGCAGGCCCGTCGGGAAGCCGATCGAGACCGGAGCAGGGGCCGGCGCGCCGCAGCATGATCCGGCGAGAGCGGCCTCGTCGGCGGTGCCGTCAGATCCGACGCCCGAGCACACCCCTGTTGCCGGCAACTCGAGCTCGACCGCGGCGGCGGCCGCGTCGTCGCCCGCGAGCGCGGCGGCGATCGAGCGGACCTGCTCGTAGCCGGTGGCCATGAGGAACGTGGGGGCCCTGCCGTAGGACTTCATGCCGGCGATGTAGAAGTCGTTCTCAGGGTGTGCGAGCACCTCTGCGCCATGGGGCTCGACCGTGCCACACGAGTGGAAGTCCGGGTCGATCAGCGGGCCCAGGCGCCGCGGTGCGTCGACCGCCGGGTCGAGGTCGAGGCGGATCTCGGACAGGATCGTGAGGTCGGGGCGGAACCCGGTGGCGGGGATGAGCCGGTCGACCTCGAGGGCGCGCCCATCGGCGGCGTGGACCCGCAGGCGCCCGTCGATGACCTCGAGCCGTGCTGTGCGGAAGCCGGTGAGGAGCTCGACGGCCCCGGAGCCGACCATGCTCTGCAGTCGCGTGCCGAGCTGGCCGCGTGCGGGCAGCTCGTCGGCGTTCCCGCCGCCGTACGCATGGGCGGGGGACGCAGCGCGGATGGCCCACGCGACTTCCGTCCCGGGGTGCGTCCGCGCGAGCTGGGCGAGCGCGAGGACGCTGTTGGCGGCGGAATGGCCGCCGCCCACCACGAGGGTCCGGCGCCCGGCGAAGCCCCCCGCGGCGACGTCGGCCAACGGCGCCGTGACGAGCCCCGCCGCGGTCGCCTCCTCCTCGCCGAGCGCCGGGAGGCCGGAGGATCCGAGCGGCGCGCGGTGCTCCCACGTGCCGGAGGCGTCGACGACGGCCCGGGCAAGGACCTCGGCCACCGTCCCGTCCGGACGCTGGACGCGCAGGAGGAAGGGCGCCTGGTCACGGCCGAGGCTGCTCCCCTTGTCCCGGTCCTGCCGCGCGACCGCGAGGACGCGGTGGCCGGTGCGGATGCGGCCGGCGAGCTCAGGCGTGGCGGCGAGGGGCTCGAGGTAGTCCTCGACGATCTGGGCACCGTACGGGAGCGCTGTAGGCCGGGGCGCCTCCCAGCCGTGCCGCTCGAGCAGGCGCACCGAGGCGGGGTCGAGGTTGTAGCGCCAGGTGGAGAAGACCCGCACGTGGCCCCACTCGCGCATGGCCGATCCGACGGCGGGGCCGGCCTCGAGGACGAGCGGCTCGAGGCCGCGTTCGAGAAGGTGTGCCGCGGCGGCCAGGCCGACGGGCCCGGCCCCGATGACGGCGACGGGGTGGTCGGTGGGGATCGCGGTCATCGCTGCGCCCCTCCGGCCGGGAGCAGCTCGGCAATGAGGGCCTCGACTCGGGACTTGATCTCGTCGCGGATGGGGCGGACGGAGCCGACGCCCTTGCCGGCGGGATCCTCGAGCTCCCAGTCCTCGTAGCGCTTGCCGGGGAAGATCGGGCAGGTGTCCCCGCAGCCCATGGTGATGACCACGTCGGAGTCCTTCACTGCCTCGGTCGTGAGGACCTTCGGCTTTTCCGCCCGGATGTCGATGCCCTCCTCGAGCATCGCCTCGACGGCGGCGGGGTTGACCGTGTCGGCGGGCGCGGAGCCGGCGGAGCGGACCTCGATCCGGCCCGCGGAGAGGTGGTTGAGGTAGGCCGCGGCCATCTGGGACCGGCCGGCGTTGTGGACGCAGACGAACAGGACAGAGGGCTTGTCGTTCACAGGAGGACCTCTCGATCGGCCGCCGCGGCGGCACGGGTGGCGATGGACGGGTAGAGGAGACGGACCAGCAGGAACCCGAGGGCGCCACCGGCGAGCTGGGCGAGGATGAATCCGGGTGCGGAGGCGGGGGCGATTCCGGCGAACGTGTCGGTGAGGGTCCGGGCAATCGTGACGGCGGGGTTGGCGAAGCTGGTCGAGCTCGTGAACCAGTAGGCCCCCGCAATGTAGCCGCCGACCGCGAAGGCGACGCGGTCGGCGCGGCCGGAGCGGACCGTGCCGAAGACGACCAGCAGGAGCCCGAGGGTTGCGATGACCTCGCCCAGCCACAGTCCGGGGCCGTTGCGTTCATGGCCAGAGGCCGAGACGGCATCCAGGCCGAACATCAGGTTCGCGAGCACTGTCCCGAGGAGCCCTCCGAGGATCTGAGCCGCGACCAAGGAGACTGCCGTCATCGTCCCGATGACGCCCAGGGCCCGTTCGACGAGCGTCACCACAGGGTTGAAGGAGGCCGAGATGGGCTGGAGCGCGACGATCAGCGCGACCAGGGCCGCGCCGGTGGCAAGGCTGTTCTCCAGCAGGGCCAGGCCCGGGTCTGCCGGAGAGAGGCGCGAGGCCATGATCCCGGAACCCACCACGGCCACGACCAGGAAGGCCGTGCCCACGAACTCCGCAACGGCGCGGCGCAGGGGCAGGCTCACTTCCCGGTGCCCGCCAGCAGGGCGGCGAGGCTTCCCAGCGCCTCATTCCGAGCCCGGTAGTACACCCAGACTCCGCGCTTCTCGCGCTCGAGCAGCCCCGCGTCGTAGAGGATCTTCAGATGCCGGCTGATGGTGGGCTGGGAGAGGTCGAAACTCTCATTGAGGTCGCACACGCAGGCCTCCCCTCCCTCGTGCGCGGCGATGAGGGACATGAGCCGGAGGCGCACCGAATCGCCCAGGGCCTTGAGCACCGGCGCAATCCTCTCGGCCTCGGCGTGGGAGAGCGGCTTGCCGGAGACGGGCGAACAGCAGGCGGCGGCAGGCGTGGGCACAGCATCCACGATCGACATATTGAGATATTTGCATGTTTACATATCCGAGCGCAAGGACACCGTTCACACATGCCCCTACCTCATCAAAGGTCACAACTCAATAACCATCTGCCAGTGACGTTCACCACACTGCGGCGCGGTGGAGGCGTGCGGCGGCAGGACGGCGTCGTCCGCGCGGAGAACCGCGGAATCATGCGGCTGCTGCAGACCCGGGGCACCCTGGCGCGGAGAGGGCTCCCGTGGGCGGCCCCACGCGCGCGCGTGAGCCAGGACACTCCGGAAATCAACCTTTCACTCTCAGATCGAAAGGCCCTGGACTAAACTTGAATGCCATGTCACGAGACCAGCGTCAGATGACCGAGCCACAGCGCCCCCGGCGCGTGGTGTTCCGCAAACGAAAGCTCAGGGTCGACGACGTCAACGTCGTCGACCAGCCGATGCTCAAGAGGGCCATCGGCGGGACCATCGTGGGCAACACGATGGAATGGTTCGACGTGGGCGTCTTCGGATACCTCATCACCACCATGGGACCTGTGTTCCTGCCCGAGGCCGACCGCACGGTCCAGACCCTCTTCCTCCTCGGGACGTTCGCAGCGACGTTCATCGCCCGTCCGGCCGGCGGCGTGTTCTTCGGCTGGCTCGGCGACAAGATCGGGCGCCAGCGCGTGCTCGCGATGACCCTGATCACCATGGCGTCCGCGACGTTCGCCCTCGGCCTCCTGCCCGGCTACGCGCAGATCGGCATCTGGGCGGCGATCCTCCTCGTCGCCATCAAGCTCATCCAGGGCTTCTCGACCGGCGGCGAGTACGCCGGCGCCACCACGTTCGTCAGCGAGTATGCGGCGGACAAGCGCCGCGGCTTCCTCGCGAGCTTCCTCGACATGGGCTCCTACATCGGATTCGCCCTCGGCGCCGCGATCGTCTCCGTCCTCCAGCTCAGCCTGGGCCAGGACGCCATGGTCGCGTACGGCTGGCGCATCCCGTTCCTCATCGCCGGCCCGCTCGGCGCCATCGCGATCTGGTTCCGCCTCCGCATCGAGGAGAGCCCCGCCTTCCAGGCGGCCCTCGACGCCCAGGAGAACATGACCCGCGAGCTCGCCACGCATGACGAGATCGCCACCAAGGGCCCGCTGCAGATCGTGCGCAGCTACTGGCGCCAGATCATCGTGGCCATGGTCCTCGTCGCCGCGGCGAACACGGTGGGCTACGCGCTCACCTCGTACATGCCGACCTACCTGACGGAGTCCAAGGGCTACGACGAGCTCCACGGCACGATCCTGACGATCCCCGTGCTCGTGGTCATGAGCCTGTGCATCCCGCTCACCGGCAAGCTCTCCGACAAGATCGGCCGCCGCCCGGTGCTCTGGATCGGCGCCGTGAGCACGATCGTGCTCTCGATCCCCGCGTTCCTGCTCATCGGCGTGGGCTCCATCCCGGCGACCCTCGCCGGCCTCGCACTGATCGCGTTCCCCGTGACGTTCTACGTGGCCAACCTCGCCTCGGCCCTGCCCGCGCAGTTCCCCACGGCGAGCCGCTACGGCGCCATGGGCATCGCGTACAACTTCGCCGTGGCCATCTTCGGCGGGACCACGCCGTTCATCATCGACGCCCTCATCCAGTCCACCGGCAACGACATGATGCCGGCGTACTACCTCATGGCGACCTCGGTGGTCGGCGCGGTGGCCATCTGGTTCCTGCGCGAGTCCTCGCAGCGCCCGCTGCCCGGCTCGCTGCCGAGCGTTGACACCGAGGCCGAGGCGCGCGAGGTGGTCGCGCACCAGGAGGAGAACCCGCACATCGACCTCGAGCACATGCCGCTCCCCGAGGTCCCCGTCGCGCTGGCGGACGACGGCGTGGCGCTGCAGCTCCCGCTCGACCACCCGGCTGCCGTCGAGGCCGCGCAGGAGGCCGGTGTGGACCTGGAGGCCACCGCGCTCGAGGCCCAGGTGTCCGGCGAGGCGCCGGTCGCGTCGGGCCCGATCTCCGGCCCGGTGCCCGAGGTCCCGATGGCTCCCGCCTCCGTCAAGTACTGAGGGCCCTCAGCCCTCGACGGCGATCCCGAGCCGCGCTGCCATGAGCTCCGCGAGCTCGGCGGCCTGGAGGCCGCTCACGGTCGCCCCGCGGAGCCCGTCGATCCCGGACACCCGGGAGAGGCGGGCTCCTCGCATGTCCACATGCTCGAAGGATGCCCCCCTGGCGTCGAGCGCATCGATCTGGGTGCCCTCGAAGGCCACGCGCATCGCCGACGCGTGGCCGAGATCGAGCTCCTCGATCGCGCAGTCCTCGAACTTCACGTCGCGCAGCCGGGCGCCGCGCAGGTTGACGTAGCCGAGCTTGCAGCCGCGCACGAGGACGCCGTTCAGCTCGGCGTCGTACAGCTCCGCGGAGCCGATCCTGGAGGCCTCGATCTCGACGCCCCGCCAGCGGCTCCGCGGTGCCGGCAGGCTCGGGGCGTTGAGCCGCTCGAAGCGGCAGTCGAGGAAGGAGACCGAGCGGAGGTCGGCGTCGTGCGCCGTGACGTCACGGAAGGCGCACTCCGAGAAGGTGGCGGCGCCGAGCTCGCGGCCCGTGAAGTCCGCGCCGTCGAAGGCGAGCCCCTCCGTGCGGTGCCCGGCCTCCGGGTCGCCCGCGAGACCGGGCTCGAGTCCCTCGAGGAGCAGCGGTTCGAGGCGTGGGGCGCCCTGGTCCCGGGCGCGCGGGGCAGCATTCCGGGCGGGGCGGGGGGAGCGGATCGAGTCTGCCATGCGTCGAGGGTAGCCGCGCCGCCGCGAACCCGGCAGGGCCATTCCGCACGCGCCTGAATCCGGCTGGACGGAACTAGGCTGGGCGCATGGCTTCCCCCACAGGCATCCAGGGACTGAAGATCGCGGTCCTCGACGACTACCAAGGCGTGGCCCGGGAGATGGGCGGGTTCGCCCGGCTCGAGGACGCGGGCGCCGAGGTCACCGTGTTCCGCGAGCACCTGGGGCACGACGACGACGCCGTGGCCGCCGCGCTCGCCCCCTTCGACGTGCTCGTGGCCATGCGCGAGCGCACGCCCCTGACGGCGGCGCGGCTCGAGCGGCTGCCGAACGTGAAGCTCATCGTCTCGACGGGCCGGCGCAACGCGTCGATCGACCTCAAGGCGACGGCCGCCCGCGGCATCCCAGTCTGCGGCACCGGCTATCTCCCCTCCCCCGCCGCCGAGCACACGTGGGCGCTCATCCACGCGGCCGTGCGCCGGCTCGACGCCGAACTCGGGTCGGGCGGATCGGGCTGGACGGGCGACGGCGGCTGGCAGACCACCGTGGGCCGGGGCCTCGAAGGTGCGCGGCTGGGCCTGCTGGGCCTGGGCAACCTCGGCAGCCGGGTGGCGCGCGTGGGCCTCGCATTCGGGATGGACGTCATCGCGTGGAGCCAGAACCTCACCGACGAGCACGCGGCGGAGGTCGGCGTGCGCCGGGTCGGGAAGGACGAGCTCTTCGCCGAGGCGGACATCCTCTCGATCCATCTGGTCCTGTCGAAGCGGACGCGGGGCCTCGTCGGTGCCGCGGAGCTCGCCCTCATGAAGCCGGATGCCCTGCTCGTGAACAGCTCGCGCGGGCCGATTGTGGACGAGGCTGCGCTCGTGGAGGCCCTCGAGGCGGGCCGGATCGGCGGCGCGGCCCTCGACGTGTACGACGTCGAGCCCCTGCCGGCCGATCACCCGCTGCGGACGGCGCCGCGGACCTTCCTCACCCCGCACATCGGCTATGTCACGCGCGAGCAGTACGAGGTCTTCTACCGTGATGCTGTGGAGGACATCGAGGCGTGGGCCGCGGGGTCGCCGGTGCGGGTCATGGAGCTTCCGCCCAAGTAGGCCTGGTCCTCCCGCACGCGGTGCAGTGCGGCACCGAGCACTGCATCCAGCCATTCGACACGGTTGCTGAAGCGGCGGACCTTGGCGGGCTTCGCCCATCGGTACGCGTCGTGCTCTTCGTTCATGCGGAGGCGACGCCGGGTGGTGGAGGCCTTGAAGGCGTGCACGAGCCAACGGTCTCCGCCTCGGTCCGGCAGGACGAGCGGACCGCAGGGCTCGAGCACGATCTCTGCCCCGGTGAGGCCGGTCTCCTCGTAGAGCTCCAGGAGGGCCTGCTGCCGTGGAGCGGTCCCGGGATCGAGGTAGCCGGTGACGCAGTGCCAGAGCCCGCGGTCGTGGTGGACCGCCCGGCTCCTCCTGAGAAGGGCGATGCGGCCGTGGTGTTCGAGGACGATGGCCACCACTTCGCGGGCAGTTCCCACTGTCCCGCGCGCCGCCTCGGTGGCAGGGGCGGCCGTCTCGTCGGTGATCGTCATGGGTCCTCCGGGGATACCGTGCGGTGGTGCTTGGGGCAGGCGGGGCCGGGGACGCTCCACGGCTGGAGCGCCCCCGGCCCTTCGCCTCACGCGAGCAGGTCCGCCACCGTTGTCGTCTCGCACATCGGGGAGAGCATCTGCATCAGGGCCAGGGCCTGCTCATGGGCCTCGAGGACCGTCGCCCCGTGCGGGAGCGGCACGGCGAGGGCCCACTCCTCTGGAAGGCGCGCTGCATGTCGATCACCACCAGACGACCGTCCCGGTCCAATCCCCATCTCAGAACTGCCGCGCCGCGACGGTGCGGTCGAGCATGTCGTGTCCGGAGAGGCGCCTGAGGCGGTAGGTGGCGAAGTAGACCAGGGCAGCGACGAGCGCGCCGACGTAGTAGGAGAGGTCCCCGATGCCGGGGAAGGCCTTGGCGATCGGGCCGGTGTAGATCGAGGACATCCAGAAGGGCGAGGAAGCGATGACGCCGACGGCCCAGGCGACGAAGCCCCATTCGAACTTCCGCTTCTTGTCGAAGAGCTCGCGGAGCCCGCGTTCGCTGCGGCGGCCACCGAAGAGGTAGTCGCACACGAGGACGGCGACGTAGGGGGCGATGCAGTAGGCGGTGAGGTTGAGGAAGGCGGTGAAGCCCTCATTGAAGCCGTCCTGGCCCCAGAGCGCGACGATGTAGGAGATCACGCAGATGAAGATGACGCCGGTGTGGCGCTTGACGGGGATTCCCATGGTCTGGATGGAGATCGCGCCGCCGTAGACGTTGAGGAAGTTCTGGGTGAAGGAGGAAAGGGCGACGATGGCCAGGCCGATCGGAGCCCAGGGGCCCATGATCTCCTTGAGGGCGCCGATGCTGTCGCTGGCGGTCGCCGTGGAGCCGAGGACAGTGCCGAGGACGCCCATCCAGACCATGGTGACGGCGTTGCCGAGCATCGTGGCCCATCCCGCGCCGCGGCGGTTGCCGGGGGTGTTGGGCAGGTAACGGGAGTAGTCCGAGGCGAAGGGCATCCAGGCGACGATGAAGGAGAAGAACCAGCCGAAGAAGACGATCCAGCCGCCGACGCCGTCGAAGCCCTTGGCGGCGGTGTTGACCTCGTTGACGATGTGCCCGTTGACGGCGCTGACGGCGGTGATGAAGACGAAGCCGACCACGAGGACGAACGAGAGCACCCGCTGGAGGAAGTGGATGAGGTTGTAGCCGATGACCGCGACGCCGAGCTGGATTGCCATGAGGACCAGGGATGAGATCCAGAACGGGATGCCGGTGAGGAGGGCGATCGCCTTGCCGCCGAGGATAACCGTCACGGCCGCCCAGCCGATCCCGGCGAAGACGTTGACGTAGGCGACCGGGAACAGGTTGCCGATGAAGCCGAGCGGGCCTCGGCCCTGCATCTGCTGCGGCACGCCCAATCGGACGCCCATGGCTGACAGGTACCCCATGCCGGCCGACGAGGTCACGCCGGCGAGCACGATGGCCAGCACCGCGGCCCAGAAGGGCAGGCCGAAGTAGGCGGCGCTGAAGCCGAGGACGACGATGGGGAAGTTCATCCCGGCCGCGAACCAGAGGAAGAACTGGGACCGAGGGCGCCCGTGCCGTTCGACGTCGGGAATGTGCTCGATGCCGTAGGGCTCGATCTTGGTGAGGCTGTCGCGGTATCCGCGGTCCTCGGCGATGCTGTCCTCGCTTGCTGCTGCGCGGACGGTGTCTGGGCTCATGGTTAGTCCTAAAGTGGAGGTGCACACCTGTGTGCACTGCTTGTCTGAGCAGATGGGCTCGGCGCGGCTGCTGTCCTGTGCGAGGTCTCAGCCGCGCCGCTGCCTTTCAGAGTTCGACGAGCTGGCCGCCGTCGAAGAAGTGCCCGGCCTTGTAGACCATGGGCGCGGCGCCGTCGACCTCGGCGTGGCGGACGCGGCAGATGAAGACCGTGTGGGTCTTCGCCTGGAAGCGCTCCTGGATCTCGGCCTCGATGGAGGCGGCCGAGCCGTCGATGAGCGGGCTGCCGTGCGGGCCGTCGTGCCAGTCGACCTCCGCGAACTTGTCGGGCGACTTCGACGCGAAGACCCCTACCGTGGAGCGCTGGTCCGCGCCGAGGATGTTGATGCCGAGGTGGCTGGAGGAGAAGAGTGCCGGATACGTGCTGGAGCTCTTCTGGACGCAGACCAGCACGAGCGGCGGTTCGAGTGAGATGGAGCAGTAGGCGTTGGCTGCGAGGCCTTTCGGCGTGTCTCCTTCCTTGGTGGTCACCACGGTGACCCCGGTGACGAACTGGCGGTTGAAGGCCTTCATGACGTCGAGGCTTGGGTCAGTGCCCTCCTCCTCCGGTTCCGGGGCAGGAGGGGCGGCGATGCCGCGCAGCGGGCGGATGCCGAGGCCGGCGAGGAGCTCGCTGCCGTCCCAGGTCACGGTCTCCCTCAGGACGCGGCCGTGGGCGTCGAGCACGAGGATGTTCGAGCCCCGGGTCTGGACGGTGAGGCCGGTGGCGGGGACGCCCAGGTATTCGCGGGTATGCGTCCCGGTCGAGGTCCAGAACACGGCGACGGTGCCCTCGCCCTCGACGACGTCGTCGACGGTGGTGCACAGGTCCGGGAACGCCTCCCGGACGGCGACGATCTCTGCCTTGAGGCCGGCGAGGTCGATGGTCGCCCCAGTGGCCTTGCTCGTCCGGGTGTAGCCCTCGGCCATGAGCGCGTCGAGCGCGCCCAGGTCGCCCTGGTCCCACGCGGCGAGCCAAGCGGACGTGATGAGCGGTTCAAGCGTCTGTTGCATACCAATGAAGGTAAGGCAGCTCACATGGAGTGGTCAACGGTTTCCCGGAAATTGGGGAGATATCCCGAAAATTGGCGGATTGCCGCGGGGTCCACCGAACCCCTTGACGCTCCTGATGCATGCAACCTACGCTGTGATGCATGCAAGACGCTCTGGGCCTCAGCGCCACCAACGGCGAGCAGGCCGGCCTCCTCGACCGCATCCGCCAGCTCGTCCTCGGCGGCGAGTTCCCTCCGGGCGCCCTCCTGCCCGAGGCCTACCTCGCCCAGGCCTTCGACGTCAGCCGCACCCCCGTCCGCGAGGCGCTCAAGCAGCTCCAACACGAGGGCCTGGTGGAGATCCGCCCGAAGGTCGGAACGTTCGTGCGGGAGCCCACGCGCAGGGAGATCGTGGAGCTGTTCCAGCTCAAGGAGTCCCTCGAGGGCCTCGCGGCCTCCCTGATGGCACGCAGGGGCGAGGTTCCCGAGCTTGCCGTGCTGCGCCGCAACCTCTCGGACTCGGAGGAGGCGGTCCTCGCCGGCGACGCGGACGGCTACGCTCGCCTCGTGCACGAGTTCCACTGGGCGATCGTGCACGGGTCGGACAACCACAAGCTCGTCGAACACTACGAGCGGCTCATGAACCAGCTGGCCTACCAGCGGCTCGTGCTGCGCACGGTCGAGCACCCGGGGCGCATTGCAGCCTCCACCCAGGAGCACCGCTCCGTGCTCGAGATGATCGAGCACAAGGATCCCTTCGGCGCGGAATCCGCCATGAGGAACCACGTCTATGCATCCTCCCGCGAGGCACTGATGCCGGACTCGTCCTTGAGCTCCGCGGCGCGGAACTGAACCACCACAGCCTCTCGCTGTCCTCACCAGAAAGTCATGGCCCCATAGTGCGCAACTTCCCAGACCAGCCAGAGGAGCTGATCCGCAAGATCGTCTTCTCCCGGGAGGAGGTCCTGATCGAGAACGGGACCGCTCCCCTCATCCCCGCGGCCCGAGCCGCCGCGGCCGCCGTCGTCGCCAATCCCTGGGCGGGCCTCGGCCCGGACGCCGACCTCTCCGAGGCGGCCGCCTGGCTCGCGCCGGCGATCGCCGCCAGGCTGATCGACCGGCTCCTCTCCGGGCTCGGCGGCGCGGACGCCGTCGAGGCGTTCGGCAAGGGCGCCATCGTCGGGACCGCCGGCGAGATCGAGCACGGGGGCGCCCTCATCCACACGCCCTACTTCGGGAACCTGCTGCGCGAGTCCCTCGAAGGCACCTCGATCATCTGCTTCGCCGACTCCCGCGGCGACGCCGGAGAGGCCCTTGTGGTGCCCATGTGGCACAAGACGGCGGCAGCCACCCGCACCCACTACCAGACCGTCGACATCCGCATCCCGGACGCGCCGCGCCCGGACGAGATCGTCGTCGTCGCGGCTGCGTCGACCGGCCCCCGCCCCCATGCCCGAATCGGAGACCGGACCACCGATGCCCAGGTCTCATGGAGCACACTCGTAGGAGCAACCAGATGAACATCAGGAAGATCGTCACCCTCATCGACGAGACGGCACGCGAAGGCGGCCGTGCCGTGGAACCCGCAGCCCGCGTCGCCGTGGTCGCCGCGGTGATCGAGAACCCGTGGGACGGCCAGCCCTTCGTCGAGGACCTGAGCGACGGCATCCGCGAGAACGCCTCCGATCTCGGCGCGCTGCTGGCGCCCCGGGTGATCGAGGCGCTCGGCGCGCCGGTCGAGGCGTACGGCAAGGCGGCCATCGTGGGCCTCGACGGCGAGATCGAGCACGGCTCCGCACTGATCCACACCCTCCAGTTCGGCGACCACTTCCGCAAGGCGGCGGAGGCCACCACCCTCCTGCCGGCCGTCGAGAAGCGCGGCCGCGCGGGCGTCACCTTCGACATCCCGCTCAAGCACAAGACCGACGCGACGGTCCGCTCCCACCACCAGAGCATCGAGGTGCGGATCGCGGACGCGCCGCACCCGGGGGAGATCGTTGTCGCCCTCGCTGCGGCGGCCCAGGGCCGCCCGCAGCAGCGCCTCGCCCCGCTGACGAGCGAGCAGTAGCGTGGAGGAGTCCCAGGCCCCGGTCGTCCTCCTCCATGGAGTGGGGCTGGACAGCTCGATGTGGGACGCCCTCGTCGCGGACGGCGCGCTCTGGCTGGCCGGGAGGGAGGTCATGGCCCTCGACCTTCCCGGCCACGGCGGCCAGCCTCCCCTGCGCACACCCACCACGCTGGCGAAGATGGCGGACGACGTCGCGCGGCGGCTCCCGCCGCGGGCGCACCTCGTCGGCTTCTCCCTCGGCGCCCTGATCGCCCAGGAGCTGGCAGCGCGGGCGCCGGAACGGATCCTCTCGCTCGTCTCCGTCAGCTCCGTCTGCGACCGCACGGAGGCCGAGGCCGACGCCGTTGCCCGCCGGCTCGAGACGGCCCGCGGCGACTTCGCCGCGAGCGCGGAGGCCGCCGTCGAACGCTGGTTCCCCCAACCCGCCCGGGTCGCTCCCCACCTCGTCGAGCAGGTGCGGGACGTCCTGCTGTCCAACGACCGCGAGTCCTACCTCCACGCCTACGAGGTCTTCGCCACCGGCGACCGCGACGCCGCCAGGGCCCTGCCGCTCGTCACGGCGCCGACCCTGGCCGTGACCGGCAGCGATGACCCGGGCTCCACTCCCGAGATGACCCTGCGCCTGGGTCGGCTCGTGCCCGGAGCCCGTACCCTCATCGTCGACGGCGCACGCCACATGCTGCCCCTCGAGCAGCCCGAGCAGCTCGCCCGCCTCATCGCCGAATTCGCGGACGAGGCCGAAAGGAAGATGCACCATGCCCTCACGGATTGACCACTTCATCGGTGGCCGCTGGACGCCGCCGGCCGAAGGACGGTACTTCGAGAGCACCAACCCCGCGACCCTCGAGGTGCTCTATGAGGCCGCCCGAGGCACTCAGGCCGACGTCGAGGCAGCCGTCGACGCTGCAGCCAAGGCCTTCGACGGCCCCGACTGGTCCAACCTCACCGCCACCCGGCGCGGCCACCTCCTCCGCCGCCTCGCCGACCTCGTCGGAGAGCACGGCGACGAGCTCGCCCGGCTCGAGACCGAGGACAACGGCAAGCTCCTGCGGGAGATGAGGGTGCAGCTGCGCACGCTGCCGGAGTACCTGTACTACTACGCCGGGCTCGCCGACAAGGTCCAGGGAAGCCAGATCCCCGGCATGGACCCGGCCATCCTGAACTACACCGTGCGCGAGCCCCTCGGCGTCGTCGGCGCCATCACCCCCTGGAACTCGCCGCTGACGCTGACCGTCTCCAAGCTCGCCCCCGCCCTGGCTGCCGGGAACACCCTGGTCATCAAGCCGTCCGAGTACACGTCCCGCACGGTCCTGCGCCTCGCCGAGCTCGCCTCGGAGGCCGGCTTCCCCGACGGCGTCGTCAACGTCGTCACGGGCCTCGGCCGCGAGGCCGGGGCAGCGCTCGTGGAGGACCGGCGGATCGCCAAGATCAGCTTCACCGGCTCCACCGCGACCGGGCGGGCGATCGCCTCCTCCGCGGCGTCCCGCTTCATCGGCTGCACCCTCGAGCTCGGCGGCAAGAGCCCGAACATCGTCTTCGAGGATGCCGACGTCGCCAGCGCCTCCCTCGGCGTCGTCGCCGGGATTTTCGCCGCGGCCGGCCAGACCTGCATCGCCGGCAGCCGCGTGTTCGCCCACCGGTCCGTCTACGACGAGCTCGTCGAGCGCGTCGCCGAGCGAGCCAAGCGGATTGTCATCGGCAACCCGCTCGAGGACGCCACCGAGCTCGGGCCGCTCGCCTTCGGCGACCAGCTGAGCAAGGTGGAGTCCTACGTGAACCTCGGTGTCGAGGAGGGCGCCACCGTCTCCTATGGCGGCCAGCGCCCGGACACCGGCCTCCCGGGCTACTTCTACTCCCCCACGGTCCTCACGGACGTGGACAACCGCATGCGGGTGGTCCGCGAGGAGATCTTCGGGCCCGTCGCCGCGATCATGCCGTTCGACACCGAGGAGGAGGTCCTCCGCCTCGCGAACGACACCGAGTACGGGCTCGCCGCCGGCGTCTGGACCAAGAGCCTCGCGCGGGCGCACCGCATGGCCAGGCGCCTCGAGGCCGGGACCGTGTGGGTCAACACCTACCGCGCCATGTCCCCCATGTCCCCCCGCGAGGGCTTCAAGTCCAGCGGTGTCGGCATCGAGCACGGCCTCGAGTCGATGCACGAGTACACGCGGCTCAAGAGCGTGTGGATCAACACCAGCGAGGAACCCGTCGCCGACCCCTTCATCATGCGGAGCTGACCCCACCCCCCAAAGAAGGCCTGCTGCACCCGCAGAGCAGGCACTCCTCCGCCCCCCACTGTGGGCCGGCGTCAGCCCCTCCCATACCAATCTCCGCCGCGAGCGGACCGAGCGCAGTCAGGAGCACTCATGCGATTTTCCCTGTTCGTCCACATGGAGCGCTGGGACGAGTCAGTCACCCACCGCGAGCTGTTCGAGAACCTCACCGAACTCACGCTGATGGCCGAGGCCGGCGGCTTCAGCACGGTCTGGATCGGCGAGCACCACGCCATGGAATACACCATCTCGCCCAGCCCGATCCCGCTGCTGTCCTATCTTGCCGGCCAGACGTCGACGATCCGCCTCGGGGCCGGCACGATCATCGCGCCGTTCTGGAACCCGATCCGTGTCGCCGGCGAGTGCGCCCTGCTCGACGTGATCAGCAATGGGCGCATGGAGGTCGGCCTCGCGCGCGGGGCGTACCAGATCGAGTTCGACCGGATCGCCGGCGGACTTCCCGCGACCGACGGCGGCAAGCACCTGCGCGAGCTCGTGCCAGCAGTGCGCGAGCTGTGGCGCGGCGACTATGCCCATGACGGCGACATCTGGCAGTTCCCCACGTCGACCAGCGTGCCAAAGCCGGTCCAGCAGCCGAACCCGCCGATGTGGATCGCGGCCCGTGACCCCGACTCGCACAACTTCGCGGTGTCCCAGGGCTGCAATGTCATGGTGACCCCGCTGATGAAGGGTGACGAGGAGGTCGCCGACCTCAAGCGGAAGTTCGACGATGCCTGCGCCAACAACCCCGAGGTTCCCCGCCCCGATCTCATGGTGCTGCGCCACACCCACGTCCACTCCCCCGAGGACCCGGAGGGCTGGCGTCCCGCCGCGGAGGCGATCAACCGCTTCTACCGCACCTTCGACGCGTGGTTCGGCAACAAGTCCACCCCGGTGAACGGCTTCCTCGAGCCCAGCCCCGAGTCGAAGTTCGAGGCACGTCCGGAGTTCCAGCCGGAGTCCCTGCACAAGACGGCCATGATCGGCACGCCGGAGGAGGTCGTCGCCCGCCTGCGCGGCTACGAGGCGCTCGGTGTCGACGAGTACAGCTTCTGGATCGACAACAGCATGAGCCACGAGGCCAAGCGCGAGTCGCTGCGGCTCTTCATCGAGCACGTCGTGCCCGCGTTCCAGCAGCAGGCCCCGCCGGCGGGGGCCCAGGAGCCCCTCGGCGCCTCGGCACACTGACCACGATTGTCCGCGCTGCCGGGTCTCCCCCCGGCCGTGACCCTGAGGAGCAAGCCATGCCCCTGATCGACGTCTCCATCGCTCGGGGCCGCACCCCCGAGCAGCTGCGCTCACTCATCTCCGCTCTGCACAGGGCGGCGGAGGAGAGCGTGGGCGCGCTGCCGGAGAACACCACCGTGATCATCCGGGAGGTGGGCACCGAGCACTGGTCCAAGGGCAACCAGACGATTGCCGAGCGCAACGCGGCGGCCGCTGGCTAAGCACTGGAATGACCGGGCACGGCGATGGGCCGGCAGATCCTGCCGGCCCATCGCCATGCCCCGGAGGAGCCGGCGCGGCCTAGCGCTTGGGGCGCCGCGCCGGGCCGCCCAGGACGCGGTCGGGCAGCACGGCCGCGGCCGCGCGGACGGCCTTGTACCGCAGCGACGGGACGGACACGGAGCGGCCGGCCAGGTTGTCGCGGAGCCCGTCTCGGACCACCCGCTCGGCGCGGAGCCATGCCCAGCCGGGGATCCACCGCGTCTCCATGCCCATGCGGGCATGGAACTCCGTGCGCACAAACCCCGGGCACAGCGCGGTGACGAGCACCCCGGAGCGCCGATAGTGCACGTTGGCCCACCGGCTGAAGGCGAGCAGCCACGCCTTGGCCGCCGAATAGGTCCCCCTCGGCAGGAAGGCCGCGACGCTCGCCACGTTGACGATGCGGCCCTCCCCCCGCGCGAGCATGCCCGGGAGCACGGCCCGGGTGGTCTTCAGCGCGGCCTCGACGTGGAGCCGGAGGTGGAGGACCTCCTCCTCGACCGGGGTGTGGTGGAAGTCGTGGAGGAGCCCCAGGCCGGCGTTGTTGACGAGGATCCCGATAGGCCTCGACGGGTCGGCGAGCCGCGTGGTCACCGTGCCGAGGTCCACGGGGTCGGTGAGGTCAGCGGCCAGAACCTCGGTCGCGACTCCGTGACGGCTGCCGAGCTCCTTCGCCAGGGCGTCCAGGCGGTCCTGGCCACGCGCCACGAGGACGAGATCGTGCCCCTGGGCCGCGAGCTGTCGCGCGAACTCGGCCCCGAGGCCGCTGCTCGCGCCGGTGATGAGCGCCGTCGTCATGCGCCCAGCCTACCGACCCGGCTCAGTCTGCTGCTCAGGCGGTCCGCGGGGCGGGCGCGACGACCTTGATGACGGCCGAGTCGTCCGCCGCCGCGAGGCCGTGGGCCGCGCCGAGCAGGTAGAGCTGCTCGGCGGCCGCGGCGACGGGAGCCGGGAGCCCCACGGAGCGGGCGGCCTTGCCGACGATCCCCATGTCCTTGACGAAGATGTCCAGGCGCGAGAGGACCTCGGCGCCCTCCTCGGTGTAGGCCTCGAGCATGCGGGGGCCGCGGTTGGAGAGCATGAACGATCCCGCGGCGCCGGCGCCGAGGGCCTCGAGCGTCTTCGCCGGGTCGAGGCCGAGTGCATCGGCGAGGGCGAGCGCCTCGGCCGCGGCGGCGATGTGCACGCCGCACAGGAGCTGGTTCACGGTCTTGAGAGCCTGGCCGTCGCCGGGCCGGTCGCCCACCACGGTCAGGGTGGAGGCGAGGAGCCCGAGGACGGGCCGGGCCTTCTCGAGGTCGGACGGCGCGGCTCCCACCACGATGAGGAGGTCGCCCTCGCCGGCGCGGACCGGGCCGCCGGAGAGCGGGGCGTCGACGAGGCCGACGCCGAGCTCGGCGAGGCGCGCGGCCGTACCGGGGATCGCGTCGGTCCCGACCGTGCTCGTGAGGATCACGACGGCGCCCGGGGCCAGCGCGGCGGCGACGCCGTCCTCGCCGAAGAGGACCGCGTCGAGCTGCTCGCCGTTGCGGACAGCGAGCAGGAGCGCGTCGGCGCCCTGGACCGCTTCCCGGGCGGAGCCGAAGGTGCGGATGCCGGCCGCGGCGGCGAGGTCGAGACGGGGCTGGGCGATGTCGAAGCCGTGGACCGTGAGGCCAGCGGCCAGACGGGTAGCCATGGGCAGGCCCATGGCGCCGAGGCCGAGGACGGCGACGGTCGTGGCCGCAGACGTGTCAGTCATGGGTGTTCTCCTGTGGACGGAAGCTGTCAGAAGGTGGCGCTGAGAGTCTTGGTGACCTGGGCGAGGGACTCGTCGTCGCCCACGTTGCCGGCGAAGACGATGTACGGGATGCCGCGGGCCGGGCCGTCGACCGGCTCCCACAGGGAGACGATGCCCGGGAGCATGGGTCCGCGCACCATGGCGCGGCGGATCTCGAGACCGTGCGCGGCCACGTCGGAGGAGGTGATGCCGCCCTTGGCGATGACGAACCGCGGGGGCGCCGCCCTGAGCACGCGGTTGACCACGCTGACGACGGCGGCACTCACCGTGCGGGCGATCTCGAGGCTCCGCGCGGGGTCGTCGGCCTTCACGAGCGCGCGGGAGGTGTGGAGGATGACGTCGCCGTCGGCGAGGGCACGGACGACGGCGTCGACGGTCGCCTCGAGGTGGCCTTCGGCCCTGCCGGGCGCGAGCAGCTCGCTGACGTCGAGCTCGACGGTCCGCGCGGAGGAGTGCTGCGCCGTGAGCCGGTCGAGCTGCCGGGTGGTGAGGCCCACGTGGGAGCCGACCACGATGAGGCCGCCAGCAGCGAGGTCCTCTCGCTGGCCGCCCGATGCCTGGTCCCCGTACACGTCCTGCGCGGTCAGGGGCGCGCGGACCTCCTGGCCGATCCGTCCGCGCACGAACGGGGGGCCCACGCGGTACAGGAGCGAAGCGCCCCGGCGCTCGGCCTCGTCGAGGCCCAGGGCGAGGGCGCGCAGGTCGTTCTCGCCGGTGATGTCGGCGACGATGGGGGTCCCGTGGTGGGCGCGGGCGATCGCGTCGGCGATGGCCCCTGCCCCCGCGCGGATGGTCCCCAGGTCGAGCACGATCACCTCGTCTGCGGGCACGCGGCCGCCGGTCTTCTCCTCGACGTAGGAGGGGAGGTAGGAGGTGGAGAAGCCGAACGTGGCGTCCCGCGCGAACTCGGTGTCGCTGACGGGGGTGAGCGCGCCCTCGCCGCTGCGGACGTAGTGCTCGCCGCCGATCGTGACGCGCCCGGCGTCGGGGAACGCGGGGACCATCACGACGCCGTCCACTGCAGCCCCACCCTGGGCGGCGATGGCCTCGGCGAGCACGTCCGTCTCGAGCGGGAAGTGCCCGCGGAGGGTCGAGTCGCTGCGGCTGACGAAGGCGAGCGGGATGCCCGCCTCGCCGGCCGCCTCGCTCGCGGCCGCGACGACCTGGCGGTTGCGCTCGGCAGCCTCGGCGGGACCGAGGCTGCGCGTGTTGGTGAGGACGTAGACCGCCGCGGGGCGGGCGCCTCGGACGCGCACCGCGAAGGCCCAGCGGAAGTCCTCGACGTCCCAGCGGGTCAGCACGGGCAGGTCCGCCACCGACTGCGTGCCCGTGGGGTCATCGTCGAGGACCACGAGGACGCGGCCCGAACGGGCCACGGCGTCGGCGACCTCGCTGGCGGCGATCTCCCGCTCGGCGGGGTAGGCGGCGAGGGCATCGGCTTCGAGGAGCATGGCGAACACTTCCTTGTGCGGGGGGGCCTGGGGAGTATCTGTAAGATGTCTGACATCTAATGTCGGGTGCTAGAGTGGCACAGACTCCGCGGCGGCGCAAGGCGCCCCGTGGGTCCGCAGACGCGAGAAAGGGACCACGTGGCGCGCAAATCCCTCGCGGGCGAGGTGGCCGACGGGCTGCTGGACCGGATCGTGGGCGGCGAGCTGCCCCCCGGCTCCGTGGTGCCCGGCGAGCTCGAGCTGAGCTCGCGGTACGACGTGAGCCGGATGACCGTGCGCGAGGCCATCCGCACGCTCACAGCCCAGAACATCCTGCGGATCGAGCGCGGGCGGGGCACGTTCGTCAACCCGCTCGAGAGGTGGAGCTCGCTGCACGCCGTCCTCCGCGCGACGAGCGAGGGCACGGACGCCTCCGATGCCGCCGTGCAGCTCGTCGAGCTGCGCCGGATGCTCGAGGCGGGTGCCTGCGGGCTCGCCGCCGAGCGGATCTCGGACCAGGACCTCGCAGCGCTGGACGCCCTCGTGGACCGGATGCGCGAGGCGCGCGGGGCACAGGACCTCGAGCGGTTCGTCGAGGCGGACCTCGCGTTCCACGACGTGATCCTGCACGCCTCCGGGAACCCGTTCGTCGCGGTGCTGTTCGAACCGCTCAGCCGGGTCCTCGCCGAGCGCCGCTCCGAGACCTCGGCCGTGCCCGAGATCCAGGAGCACGCCATCGCGATGCACGTGGCCGTGGGCGAGGCGCTGCGTCGCCGCGACCCCGAGGCCGCCCGCGCTGCCATGGACGCGCACATGCAGCAGACCCTCGATGACCTGAGGACCTACATCCTCAACCGCTGACGGCGACGATCGCCGTGGCGTCCAGGTCCCCGTCCTCCTCCAGGTGCGCGGCGAGGCCGGCCTCCGCCAGCAGACCGAGGGCGGGCGCCACCTGCCGTCGGCCCACCTCGATCACGAGGGTGCCCCCGGGCGCGAGCCACTCGCCGGCCCCGGCGGCGATCCGGCGGTGCAGTGCGAGGCCGTCGGCCCCGCCGTCGAGGGAGGCACGCGGCTCGTGGTCCCGGGCCTCGGGGGGCATGAGGGCGATCGCCTCGGTCGGGACGTACGGGGCGTTCGCGACGATGACGTCGACGCGGCCGCGCAGCGTGCCGGGGAGCGCCGCGAAGAGGTCGCCCGTGTGCACGCGCCCGCCCCACGGGGCCAGATTGCGGCGGGCGTAGGCCGTTGCGGCCGGGTCGAGGTCCGCGGCGTGCAGCTCGAGCCGCGCGGACGTCCAGCCACGCCTCTCGCAGACCGCGGCGACTGCTGCCCCGAGCGCCGCCGACCCGCAGCACAGGTCGACGACGACGGCGGGCCGGCCGCCGCCGTCGTGCGCCAGGGCCGCCACGGCGAGCCGGACGAGCAGCTCGGAGCGGCGCCGCGGGACGAAGACGCCGGGGCCGACGGCGATCCGGAGCCCCGCGAACTCGGCCCAGCCCACGAGGTGCTCGAGCGGCTCCCCCGCAGCGCGCAGGGCGACGAGCTCCTCCAGCCGGCCCGGGTCCTCGGCGGCATCGAGGAGGAGGGCGGCCTCGTCCTCGGCGAAGACGCAGCCGGCGGCGCGCAGCCGCCCCACGACGTCCGCACGGAGCGGCCCCGCCGACTCTGGCCAACCACTGGTCACAGGGTTAGTCTGCCAGCACTGATCCCACCCCAGCCGAGGAGGAGCCATGGCAGGCAACACCTACAGCATCTCGGAGATCGTCGGCACGAGCCCGGACGGGATCGATGCGGCCATCCGCAACGGCGTCGCCGCGGCATCGCAGACCGTGCGGAACCTGGACTGGTTCGAAGTCCAGTCGGTGCGCGGCCACCTCGAGGAGGGCGAGATCAAGGACTGGCAGGTCACGCTCAAGATCGGCTTCCGCCTCGAGCGCTGACCGCCCCTACTGCGTCCGGGCCAGGAGGGCCTCGCTGAACACCTTCGAGATGTCGGCGGGGTCCTTCGCCACGTAGCTGGATCCGCCGGTGGCGGCGGCGATCTGCTTGAGCACGGGCTCGTCGGCGTCGGCGGTGATGCCGATCGTCACGAAGATGACCGGCTTGGCCGGGTCCCTCTCCCTGGCGAAGGCGGCGAGGAGCTGGTCGAGGGTCATCGAGTTCGGCTTCTCGTTGGCCCCGTCGGTGAAGAGGATCACCGAGTTCACGGCGCGGGGATCATAGTTCGCCTTCACGGTGCGGAAGGCCGCGAGCGCGGTGTCGTAGAGGCCCGTGCCGCCGCCCACGAGGCCGCCCAGCGAGGCGATGTCGCCCTGGATCCGCTCCCGCTGGGTCTTGCCGTCGGTCACGGCGTCCATCCTGCGGATCGGGTCGAGCTCCTGGTAGTCCTGCCCGGGGCCGCCGAGGCCCACCGAGAACGCCCACATGCCCAGCTGCGCCGTGTCGGGGAACATCGCAGCGCCCTTCAGCGCGGCCTCCTGGGTGAGCTGCATGCGGGTCTTCCCACCCGCGTCCATGTTCATCGAGCCGGAGACGTCCATGACAACGAGCGAGCGGAAGGGCACCGCCTGGAGGGCCCACATCTTCGTGGCCCGGGTGAGGCCGTCCGCGGAGGGGGCCAGAGTCTTGACGGTGCCGACGAACCCGGCGGCCTGGTCCGGGATGGCGCTGCCCGGGCCCCGCAGCCCGCGGGCGGCGATGGCCGTGCGGCCGGCGCTGTCCGTCAGGGCCGCCGCGAGGGCCTTGGCGGCGTCCGCGGCTCCGGCCCTGCGCGCCGGGTCCGGCGTCGTGACGGCGATCGGATAGTCCGCGAGGGCCGACCCGCTGGCCGGCGTGGACGCGGCGAGCTTCGTGCCCGGCCGGGACGAGGCGTAGTCGATCCACGAGCTCTCGGTCACCACGGCCATCGAGTCCGAGCGCTCGGCGCTGTCCAGGAGCGCCGAGTCCGCCTGCGTCGCCGACGGCTTCTGCGCTGCGCTCTGCGCGAGTGCGCCCAGCGAGCCCGCGAGCGCCTTGGGATCGGACGCCCCGGTCTCGCCCTCGGCGACGGCGCCGGCGAGCGCGGCCCCTGCACTCGCGCTCGAGAGCGGGTCGCCCAGGAGCACTCCGGGAGCGGCCAGGACGGCCGACCAGGTCGCGGGCGCCTTCGCCCCCTTGGCCTGCACGACGACGGCCGGCGAGGAGGCGACGGAGGGCACCGCGATCTCCGGCTTGGGGGTGGCGCTGACCGCCGAGACGCGCGCGGAGGTGTCGGCGAGCCAGAGGTCGGGGGCCTGCGTGCCCGCGGCGACCTTGGCGGCGATGGCCGCCTGGTCGGCCACGTCGACCCTGAACTTCGCGCACGCCGACGGACTGACCCGGCTGAGGGCGTCGTTGACCGCGGGAAGCGTGGTGGAATCGGCGAGGAGGGTGTAGGTCTGGGTCGTGGCGCAGTTCGCTGCCGTGGCCTGGACCAGGCGGGGCACGAACGCCCAGGCTGCCAGCCCCAGGGCCACGAGCGCGGAGGCGACGATGATCACCACCCTCGCGAACCGGCTCCGCCGGCGTCTCGACCGCCAGCCCTTCGTCGTCCCGACCCGGCCTGCGACCCTGCGTCCCATGCCTGCTCTCTCCTCCCACCCCCCGGATTCGCGTTGTTCCTCGGGCGCGCGGCGGCCTGCGGGGTGCTGCCCCGCCCGTGCGCGCGCCGGATTGATCCCGTCCATCATAGACGGGCCAACCACCCTCCGAGTGAGCGCACTCACAGGAGATCCGCCGCTGGGCCGCGGCGCGTCCGAGTACCTCGGAACGTCCGTCGCGGTCGGCACCGGGCAGCCTGGTCGAAGCAGATGCAGCCTGTTCCGATCAGGGCATGGTGACGGCGGACGCGGGATGGAGCAGGGCCGCAGCAGCGCTGTCTGCGATGACCGTGACATTGGGATGGCGTTGGATGATGGACGCCGGGAAGTCTTCGGTGACAGGGCCGTTGAGGGCGGCGGCGAGGGGCGCTGCCTTGCCCGGCCCTGCAGCGACGAGCAGCAGGTGGCGCGCTTCCATGATGGTGCCGAGGCCTTGGGTCAGGGCGCATTGGGGGACGTGCTCGGGTGCGTCAAAGAAGCGAGCGTTCGCGCGCCGGGTATCTTCGGCGAGGCGCACCGGGCGAGTGCGGGAGGAGAAGGCCGAGCCAGGCTCGTTGAAGGCCAGATGGCCGTTGCGGCCGATGCCCAGAATCTGGAGGTCCACTCCCCCTGCGTCGGCGATGGCCTGCTCGTAGGCGGCGCATTCGGCGTCGAGGTCCTCGGCGTCCCCGGCTGGGACGTGGACGCGCCCCGGCACGATGCCGAGGGGGCCGGTGATGCGCTCAGCGACGAACCGGCGGTAGCTCTGGGTGTGCGCAGCGGTCAGGCCCACGTACTCGTCAAGGGCGAAGCAGGTCACCCCGGCGAAGTCCGTGCGGATAGTGCGGCCAAGGTGCTCGTAGGCCGGGAGCGGTGAGGATCCGGTCGCCAGCCCGAGCACGCTGTTTCGCTGGCGATGCACCTGTTCAGCGACGAGGGTGGCCGCGGCCTCTCCCAGCTGTGAGGTGGTGTCGGTGATGATCAGCTCCATCGGGCTCCTCAGGCGATCGTGGCTTCTAGGGTCTCGGCCACCGGTTCATGAACAGCATCGGCAGTCATGTCAACGGCGGGGACTGCGCAGCCCATGCTGCGGTAGGCGAGGAGGAGGGCGCCCAGCATCGAGAGCTCGTTCGCGGATGAGGAGACGAAGACCTCGGGCGGGCAGGGCACGTATTCCTCCAGCGCAGTGCGGAGCGGGGCCAGGAAGGCCTGGGACGCGGCACGGGTGGCCACTCCCCCTCCGATGGAAATCCTCTCCGGGTCGAGGACTACGGCGAGGTTCACCACCGCATGGACGAGCTCGGCGATTGCCCCCTCCGCGAGGCGTCTCATCTCCGGACGCACCGCGTCACCGGGCCCGGAACGACCCGCGAGAGCGAGGACCTCTGAGGCGTCGATGTGGCCGACGCCGAGGGCGGCCGCACGCCGCGTGAGCGCACGGCCGGAGATCAGATCCTCCAGCGGCGCTGATCCGCTGCGGTGCCCGGCAGGGCGGGCCGGCGCCGTGGGCAGCAGGTAGCCGATTTCGAGGGCTGCCCCGTGGGCTCCCATCAACGGCCTGCCCTCGATGACGGCGCCCGCGGAGAGGCCGGTGCCGAGGTTGATGTACAGGCCACACTGGGTTCCGCGCAGCTGCCCCCACTGGTGCTCGGCCATGGCCGCGGCCTTGACGTCGTTGGCCCACGCGACCTCCTGCACGCCGAGAGCGGTGGACAGGACGTCCGCAGGAACGGAGGATTCCATGCCCGGGTTGTTCGGGACGAGGCCAATGCCCTCCTCGGTCACGACGCCCGGAGTTGCCAGGCCTACCGCCGCTGCCCGCACGGGACCGCCCGCGTGCAGCGCTGCGGAGGCCGTGGCCTCGCGGTAGCACTCGAGGACCTCGGCGAGCGTCTCCTGGGCCGGACGGCCGGACCGGGAGCGATGCGTGGCCACGGCGAGGAGGCGTCCGTCAAGGTCCGCCGCGCAGACCTTGACCTTGGTCCCCCCGATGTCCACGCCGATCGCCAGGGGGATGGGAGCGCTCACGCGCGGACCTCGTCGAGGTGGATCTCGGCGTCGACCTCGTTCGGCTCGACGGGCAGCGGGCCGAACGGCCAGGTCTTCTCGCGCTTGGCCCAGACGAGGAAGAGCACCACGCCGAGGGCGACCCAGCCGAGGGAGAGCTCGATCGGGTGCAGCCCCGGAGCGTTGGCATCGGAGTAGAGGTAGACCGCGATCCATCCCGCCCCTGCGACGATCAGGGGCAGCGGGTAGAGCCACATGCGGTAGGGCCGCACCATGTCCCGCCGGCGGCGCAGGAGCACCACGGCCGCGATCTGGCCGAGAGCCTGGACGAGGACCATCACGGCGGTCAGCAGCTGGATCAGGGCGGAGATGTCGGTGAAGCGGCCGATGAGGAAGCCTGCCATCGTGCCGACGCCCATAGTGATCAAGCCGGCGATCGGGAACTCCTTGGTGGGGTGGAGCTTGGCGAAGGCCTTGAAGAACACCCCGTCCCGGGCCGCGTCGTAGGGGACGCGCGAGCCCGCGAGTAGGCCGACCAGGAGGGAGGCGAACGCGGTGACGAGGATGAAGACGGTCACCACCGCGGCGGCCCCGGGACCCCAGGTTCGCTCGAGGAGGAGTGAGACGACCGAGGTGTAGGCCTGGGAGCCGGTGTCGAGCATCTCCTGCCACTTCACCACGCCCAGGACACCGATCTGGGTGAAGAGGTAGATCACCATGATCCCGAACACCGAGAACACGACCGAGCGGGGGATCGTCCGGCCCGGGGACTTCATCTCGGCGCCCATGTAGGCGGCGGTGTTGTAGCCGAGGTAGTCGTAGATCCCAATCGTCAGGCCGGCCACGAAGGCGACCCAGAACCCGCCCGAGGAGATGTCGAACGCCCCTGCAGGGAAGTCGAAGACCTGGGCGGCGTTGAAGTGGGTGAAGCAGGCGAGGATGACGGTCAGCACTGTCGCGACCATGATCACCCACAGCACCACCGTGAGCCGGCCGAGAGATTCGATCCGCCGCCAGAGCACCACGGTGATCACCGCGATCAGCGCCAGCCCGACCACATTCCCGGTCATGTCATCCATGCCCGGGATGAGGTATCCGAGGTACTGGACGAAGCCGATGACGCCGGTGGACATGATCAGCGGGATGAACAGCACCGCGGACCAGACGAAGAGGAACGGCATCAGGCGGCCTGTCCGGCGCTTGAACGCCTCGCGCAGGTACACGTAGGTCCCGCCCGAGCCCGGCATGGCCGCGCCGAGCTCGGCCCAGACCAGCCCGTCCGCCAGCGCGAGGACCGCGCCTGCGATCCAGCCGACCACGGCCTGCGGGCCTCCGAAGGCCACGATCATGGCCGGGATGGTGATGAACGGGCCGATCCCGACCATCTGCGACATGTTCATCGCGGTGGCCTGGAAGGAGCCGATGCGGCGCCGCAGCTGCGGCGCGCGGTCAGGGAATGACGCCATCGTGGATTCCTTGCTGGAAGAGGGAGGCCGCAGCCCGAGAGGAAGACGGGCCTTGCGGCGAAGCCCCTTGATCGTAAAAGACTTTTCCGATCAGCGTCAAGGGAGTGCGCGGCCGCTCACGCGCACACCTCTTTCTCAGAGCGCTGAGGAGAGCTTCTCCCAGGCGAGCTGGAGGGCCTTCTCGGCGCCTCCTTCCAGGATGGCGTCCTCGCCTGCCCTGCTGACCTCGACCGGAGGGGCTTCGAAGGGGAGTGCTGACTGCAGCTCAGCGCGCACCGCGCGAGCGAAGTGGTCACCGCCATGCAGCCCCACGCTGCCGGCAAGGACGATCAGCGGCGGGTCGACCGCGACGGTGAAAGCACTCAGCGCGAAGGCTGCGAGCGTGCCCTCCTGCAGCACCACGGCCTCTGCCTCAGGGCTGCCCTCTCTGGCAGCCTCCATCAGCTCGGCGACGGTGCCGAAACGAGCCCCGGCGCGTGCCGCCTGCTCGAGCATCGCGTCAGCCGAAGCGGCCTCTTCGAAGGCGCCGCGGGCGGATGGGCCGTCGTTCTCCTGCCCAGCGGCCCGCGTGGCAGCAAGCGGCAGGAACGCGATCTCGCCTGCCATGCCATGGGTCCCCGAGAGAGGCTGCCCGTCCCGGACCACGGCCGCTCCTACGCCGCGGCCTATGGAGAACAGCACAAAGTCACCCTGGCCGGCGTCCCGACGCGCGCGAGCCTCGCCGAGCGCGGCGAGATAGACGTCCTTCATCACCAACAGGCCCGACCCGAAGCGGGCCCGAAGAGCGTCCAGAGTCCTCGCGTCGCCCCAGCCCGGCAGGTTCGATGCGTGCTCGAGTACGCCCGACTCGGGGCGGACGACTCCGGGACTCCCGACCACGGTGAAGGCGATCGTCCCGGGCCTGAGGCCTGCCTCCTCCACCACGTGCTCAAGCCCCGCATCGAGCGCCGCAAGAACACCGTCCGCGGAAGGAGATGCAGGGCGCTCGCGCCACGTGGCCGCCCGCGTCCCGTCGAGACCCGTCAGAGCGAGGCGCACCCACTGGGTTCCGACATCGACGCTGAGCACTGCACCCGCCGAGTTGTCAATCCCCCACACGACGGGCGCCTGCCCGGACTGGCCGGACCGCAGGCCCCGTTCCTCCACGAGCCCGGCATTCTGCAGCGCCCTGAGCGCAGAAGCGACCGTCGGCTTGGACAGAGCAGTCCGGCGCGCCAGTTCGGGGACCGTGGCCGCACCCGAGGAGATCAGGTTCTCCAACACGACGCGCCCGTTCGCGCGCCGCAGGTCACCGGCCCGAACACCTTGCAGCAACGAAGTCAATGCCGCCACCTTTCTGCTGCGCTACCGCCCTGCACTTCTCCCCTCAGGCTACGTCGCCGTCCCGGCCGCCAAGGCCACAGGCCATGGGATGGACCCTGTTCCCTGCCCTCACCCGATGGGCCGGCGGGGTTCACAGAATCCACAGCCTTCACTCTGGACACGGCGCGCTGATAGCCTCGACCCCGCGCGGCATGCCGCCACTGCTGGGGAGTGGTGCGGAAGTCGTTGTCGCGCCAGGGCGCCCGGGCTCCGTGATCAACGGGCCCGGGCGTCTCGGTCGTCGGGATTGCCGCAGCATGCGGCGGCTGCGCGGTGACGTGGGTGGGCCCCGTGGGTCTCGAACCCACGACCCGCGGATTAAAAGTCCGCTGCTCTACCAACTGAGCTAGAGGCCCGGCGCCCGGCACGCGCCGGACGGCACAACTCTAGCGCAGGGCGACCGCGCGCCGTCGTGCGCCCGGGGCCGGGCCGCGGACCCCGCATGGGCACTCCCCCGCGAGAGGAGTACCGTACTGGGCATGAACGAGGCAGCCGCATGAGCGAGAACCCAGCATCCAGCGGGTCGGGACCGGTCAGGCACCACAAGCCGAAGCCGTTCGCGCCGGTCGACTTCGAGCCCTTCGCGGGCGGCGCCGACCCCGCCCGCGTGTCCGAGGCAGCGCACCTCGCCGCGCAGGCGCTCGTGCGCCGCGGACGCGAGAGCGACGACCCCGAGGTGACCCGCAGGCTCGTCCGCCTGGCCGACGAGCAGGGCCTCGACGCCATCGCCGAGATGTGGTCCGAGAGCCCCGCGCGGTCCCTCCCGGGCGCCCTCTGGCGACTGTATGCGCTGCGGGCGGCGACGAAGCAGGACCCGGAGCGCATCTCGGTGTACTTCACGGCGGGCAAGGACACCGCCCAGGTCTCGCACGCCGTCGCCGGCGTCGCCGAGCCTCCCGGGGCCGAAGAGCTCACCGCAATGGCGGACGCGATCCTCTCCGGCGCGTTCGACGGCGAGTTCGACGTCGCGCTCGAGCGCTCGGCGGCGTTCTGCCGGGTCGTCGCTCTCGGCCAGGCCACGGTCGCGGACAGCGCCGAGTGGGCCAATTCGCAGCATGCGACCAAGCTCACGCGCAGCGCCCACCAGCTCGTGAAGACGGCCGAGGACCTCGAGGCCTCCGCCAAGGCGTGGCGGCGCGGGCAGCTGGACTGAGCCCCCAGGCTCGCACCCCCTGCCTATGCACACGGAGCTGTCAACCGGGTTGACTCTCCCCCAACGGCCGTAGAACACTGGTGGTGGCGTCGGACCGCGGCACCCCCGGGCTCCAACTCTCAGCCGCTTCGAGCGGCCTTCCGCCGAGAGGCGGTCCCGGTTCGGCGCCTTTGCTTCCCTCGCTGGGGGCCCGCGCTGGAGCGGGCCCGGCGAGGATCCAGCCCGCGCAGGGCGTTCATCCCGGTCACGTAAGATTCGATGGGCCGGCATCCCGCTGGCACGAGGCCATCGCGCCGGGGACTGCGGCGGCCGGAAGGCCGCATCGCCCCGCTCGGAGACCCATGAAGTTCAGGCTGTTCCCCCAGGAGACGGCAGGCCTCGAGCTGCTCGCCTCCATGGCGCAGCAGTCCATGCTCGGGGTGCAGACGCTCTCCGAGATGTTCGGCGCCGAACGCGCCGACTACGAGAAGCTCGTGGACACCCTCACCGCGAACGACGCCCGCACCACCGAGTTCCGCCGCACCCTCCTCACCCGGCTCCGCACGAGCTTCGTCAACCCGCTCCCCCGGGAGGACCTGCTGATCCTCTCCGAGTGGCTCTCGCAGGCCGTGGGGCACCTCGTGGCCGTCGGCGAGCTCATCCAGCTGCACCGGATCGACAGGCTCCCGTCCGAGGCCGCGGACATGCTGGACATCGTCAACCGACAGGCCGAGCTCACCACCGCGGCCATGCGCGGCCTCACGCGGCTCGAAGACCTCGAGGACTACTGGGCGGACATCGTCCGGCTCTCCAAGCGTGCCGAGCGCACGTACCGGGTGTGGAGCGCGAACGCCCTCCGCGAGCTCTCGATCACCCAGTTCGCCCGCACCGTCGAGGTCGCCCGGTCGCTGCTCGAGGCGGTCCACGCGTTCCAGTCCGTGGCCATCCAGGTGGGGCGCATCATCGTCAGGGAGTCCTGACGTGGCCGCTGCGCTCGTCGGCGCATCGATCGTGCTGGTGTGCGCGTTCGGCTTACTCAACGGCTTCCGCGACGCCTCCAACGCGGTGGCCCTCACGGTCCGCACCCGCGCGCTCACGCCGGGGATCGCCGTCGTCCTCACGGCGGGGTTCAACGTGCTCGGCACGCTTGCCGGGGCGTGGCTGCTCAGGGCCTTCGGGACCGTGTTCGTGACCGTCCCGGCCGGCAGCGGTGGGCTGACTGCGCTGGCGGCGGCGCTCGTCGCGGCGACCCTGTGGGGCGTCTACGGCTGGTGGAAGGGCTACCCGTCCTCGTCCACCCACGCGCTCGTGGGCGGCCTCATCGGGGCGACCGTCGCCTCGGCGATCCTCGGCGGCCACCTGCCGGGCGGCCTCGACCAGGTGTTCTGGCTCGCGATCGGGCTGCCGCTCATCCTCTCGCCCCTGCTCGCCTTCGGCGCCGCGTTCGTCCTCACCCCCGCGGTGACGTGGATGGTCCGCCATACCCAGCCGAGCCAGGCGCACGCCGGCCTGCGCGCCGCCCAGTCGGTGGGCGCGGCCATCGTGGCCTTCGGGCACGGGCTCCAGGACGGCCAGCGGCTCGTGGCGCTCCTCGTCCTCTCCACGCTCGGATCCGGCGCAAGCTTCGACCACGTCCCCGTATGGGCCGCCGTGCTGGGCGCGCTTGCGCTGGGCGCGGGCACCCTCGCCGGCGGCTGGCGCATCACCTACACGCTCAGCCACCGGCTCGTCCGCATGGACCCCCTGCGGGCCTTCGTGTCCCAGCTCGTCACGAGCGCGATGCTCGCCTTCGGCTCCCTCGGCCTCCACATGCCGCTCTCGACCACGCACACGGTGGTCGCCTCCGTGCTGGGGGCCGGGGTGAACCAGGACTATTCGTCTGTGAACGGTCCGCTCGTGGTGCGCCTCATCCGCTTCTGGCTCGTCGCCCCGCTCGCGACGGCGGCCCTCGGCCTGGTCTTCGCGCTCGCCTTCGCCCCGCTCGCCGGCCTCAGGTAGGCGCCGGACGAAGACGGCGGCCCGCCGCGCCCGAGGCGCGGCAGCCCGCCGTCGTCCGCTGCAGGTCCGACGATCAGCCGAAGCGGCCGGAGACGTAGTCCTCGGTGGACTTCTGGCCCGGGTTGTTGAAGATCGTGGTCGTGTCCGCGTACTCGATGAGCTTGCCAGGCTTCCCGCTGCCGGCGATGTTGAAGAACGCCGTCTTGTCCGAGACGCGGGCCGCCTGCTGCATGTTGTGCGTGACGATGACGACCGTGTAGTTCTCCTTGAGCTCCTCGATGAGGTCCTCGATCGCGAGGGTGGAGATCGGGTCGAGGGCCGAGCACGGCTCGTCCATGAGGATCACGTCCGGCTTCACGGCGATCGCACGGGCGATGCAGAGGCGCTGCTGCTGGCCGCCCGAGAGGCCGGAGCCGGGCTTGCCCAGACGGTCCTTGACCTCGTTCCACAGGTTCGCGCCCCGCAGCGACTGCTCGACAAGCGAGTCCGCGTCCCCCTTGGAGAGCTTGCGCCCGTTGAGCTTGACGCCGGCGAGCACGTTGTCGCGGATCGACATCGTGGGGAAGGGGTTGGGGCGCTGGAAGACCATGCCCACGTGGGTCCGCACGGCCACGGGGTCCACGCCGGGGCCGTAGAGGTCGTCGCCGTCCAGGAGGACCTCGCCCTCCACGCGGGCGCCGGGGATGACCTCGTGCATGCGGTTGAGCGTGCGCAGGAACGTCGACTTGCCGCAGCCGGACGGTCCGATGAAGGCGGTCACCGACTTGGGCTCGATGTTCATGGTGACGCCCTCGACGGCGCGGAAGTCGCCGTAGTAGACGTTCAGGTCCTTGACGTCGATTCGCTTGGACATGGTTTCCTTCGTAGTCGGTGCGTGCCGTCAGCGGCCGGTCTTCGGGGCGAAGACGCGGGCGATCAGCCGGGCGATGAGGTTCAGGAGCATCACGAAGATGATGAGCACGAGGGCCGCGCCCCAGGCGCGCTGCGTGCTGGGATCCGGGTTGGACGGCGAGGTCGGGTTGAGGATCTGCGTGTAGATGAAGGTCGGCAGCGAGGACATCCAGTCGGAGAACACGTTGAGGTTGATCTTCGTCGCGAACCCCGCGGTGACGAGGATCGGTGCCGTCTCGCCGATGACGCGGGCGATCGCGAGGGTGACGCCGGAGGCGATGCCGGAGATCGCCGTCGGGATCACCACCTTGAGGATGGTGCGCCACTTCCGCACGCCGAGCGCGTACGCGGCCTCGCGCAGCTCGTTGGGCACGATCCGCAGCATCTCCTCGCTCGAGCGGACCACCACGGGGATCATGAGCACCGACAGCGCGACGGCCGCCACGAAGCCGGTCTTGGTGCCGGGGCCGAGGAGCGTGGCGAAGAAGGCCGCGGCGAACAGGCCCGCGACGATCGAGGGGATGCCGGTCATGACGTCGACGAAGAACGTGATCGCCTTCGCGAGGGGGCGGCCGTTGCCGTACTCGACGAGGTAGATCGAGGTGAGCAGGCCGATCGGCACGGAGATGATCGTCGCCCAGAGGGTGATGAGCAGCGTGCCCATGAGGGCGTGGTAGATGCCGCCGAGCACATGGGTGCCGTTGTTGACGGACTCGTTGTCCTGGATGCCGCTCACGCCGTTCATGGACGTGCCGAGGAAGCCCGGCGTCGTGAGCCCCTTGAGGCCCTCGACCACCACGGTCCACAGGACGGAGACGAGCGGGAGGAGCGCGATGAGGAACGCGCCGACCACGAGGCACGTGGCGAGCTTGTCCTTGGCCTTTCGGGGGCCCTCGACCGCGGCGCTCCAGCCGGCGTAGACCACCGTGAAGGCGATCGCGGCGAAGATGCCCCACCCGAAGAGGCTGAAGCCGACGAGGGAGGCTGCGGCTGCGCCGACCACGAGGGCGACGGCGAGCGCGGCCCAGGGCGCGAAGCGGGGCAGGCGGTTGCGGGTCAGCGCGGAGCTGCGCCGCTGGAGGACGGTCGTGGCCATGTCAGTTGGCTCCCGAGAATTCCTTGTGGCGGCTGATGACCCAGCGTGCGATGACGTTGACCAGCAGGGTGATCACGAACAGCACGAGGCCCGCCGCGATGAGCGTGCTGAGGCTGAGACCCGAGGCCTCAGGGAAGTTCAGGGCGATCTCGGCGGCGATGGTCTGGTTGCCGGACCGGATGAGGCTCGCGATGAGCGGCCCCGAGGAAAGTACGAGCGCCACGGCCATGGTCTCTCCGAGCGCGCGGCCCAGGCCGAGCATGATCGCGCTGATGACGCCGGGCCGGGCGAACGGGAAGACGGCCATGCGGACCATCTCCCAGCGGGTCGCGCCGAGGGCGAGCGCGGCCTCCTCGTGGAGCTTGGGCGTCTGGAGGAAGATCTCGCGCGAGATCGAGGTGATGATCGGGATGACCATGACGGCGAGGACGATGGACGCGGTGAGGATCGTCTTGCCGGTCGCCGAGGGCGGTCCGGCGAAGATCGGGATCCACCCGAGCGACGAGGCGAGCCAGGTGTAGCCGGGCACGACGGCGGGGGCGAGGAACAGGATGCCCCAGGCGCCGAAGATGACCGACGGGATGGCCGCGAGGAGGTCGATGATGTAGCCGAGGACCTGCGCGAGCTTGCGCGGGGCGTAGTGCGAGATGAAGAGCGCCACACCGATCGAGATGGGCGTCGCGATGACGAGGGCGATCGCCGCGGCGATCACGGTGCCGATGACGAGCGGGACGATGTAGGCCCAGAAGCCCTGGCCCCCTGCCACCTGGTCCTGCGGGGCGACGAGCGCGGGCACGGCCTGGGCGACGAGGAACGCGGCGACAGCGAACAGGACGACGAGGATCACCACGCCGGCCGCGAGGGCAGCGCCGGAGAAGATCCTGTCGCCCGAGGCACCGCTGCTGGCTCCGAAGCGGCCGCGGCCCTCGGACTGCTCGGAGTTCGTATCGGTCTGGGTGGTTGTCACGTCCGGTCCCTCGAGTGCGGCATCGAGATGCCCGCCGTCAGTTCTCGTCATCTTGTCACGTCCTCTGGTACCCAGTGCAATGCCCGCCCCGGCCGGAATCGGCCGGGGCGGGCAGGCACGGCGCGGAAATTAGGACTTGACCTTGATCGAGTCGATCGCGGTCTTGGCCTTGGCGGCGAGGTCCGAGGAGAGCGGGGCGCTCTTCGCGGCCGAGGCGGCGGCCTTCTGGCCGGCGTCGGAGACCACGTAGGTCTCCCAGGCCTTCACGAGGTCGGCCGTGGCCTGGTCCTTGTAGGCCGTGCAGACGACGTGGTACGACACGAGCACGATCGGGTAGGCCGAGGAGTCCGTGGGCGTGCGGTCCAGGTTCAGTGCCAGGTCGTTCGCGGCGCGGCCGGCAGCCGGCTTGGACAGCGCCACGGCCTTCGCGGCACCCTCGGCGGAGAGTGCCACGAACGTGTTGCCGACCTTGACCTTGGCCTTGCCCAGGCTGCTGGTCACGGCGGAGTCATCGGCGTAGGCGAACGCACCGGGGGTGTCGGTGACGGTCTTGACGACGCCGGAGGTGCCCTTGGCGTTCTCGCCCGGGAGCGAGGACGGCCAGGTCTGGGCGCCCTTGTCGGTCCACACGGACGGGGCGGCGGCCGCCAGGTACTCCGTGAAGTTCTGGGTGGTGCCCGAGTCGTCGGAGCGGTGCACGGGGGTGATCTTCAGGTCCGGGAGGCTGACACCCGAGTTGTCCGCGGCGATCGCCGGGTCATTCCACTTGGTGACCGTGCCGCGGAAGATCTTGGCGATCGTGTCCGGGGTGAGGTTGAGCTCCTTGACGCCCGGGACGTTGAAGGTCACGGCGATCGGGGAGATGTACACCGGGATGTCCATTGCGCCGTCGGGGCCGCAGACCTGCTTGGCGGAGGTGAGCTCCTCCGGCTTCATCGCCGCGTCGGAGCCGGCGAACTGGCTCGCGCCGGAGATGAAGGTCTTGCGGCCGGCGCCGGAGCCGTCCGGCGAGTACTGGACGGTCACGCCGGGGTTGGCCTGGGTGAAGCCCTGCTTCCAGGCGTCGATGGCGGAAGCCTGGGCGCTCGAACCGGTGCCGGTGAGCGTGCCGGTGACCTTGGAGCCGGAAGCGGCGGCGGTGTTCTGGGTGCCGGTCGCGTTGTCGGAGCCGCAGGCGGAGAGCGCGAGCGCGCCGGCAGCGACGACAGCGACGGCCGAGAGGCGGCCGAAACGGAGTGCCTTCACGAAGATTGCCCCTTCTTGGGTGGTGTGGGTGCGTACGAGCCGTACTGTTGTCGAAGCTAGGGCCGACAGGTAACGAGTCTGCGCGCGCATGGTTAACGAAAGATGAACTGCACGCGGATTCGCCGTGACCCTTGGCCCTAAGACTTGCCATCTTCATCACACCGCACTAATGCACCATCCCCGCGGCCCCTGCGGGCCGGGGTCGCTCCCTAGACTTGGCGTCTATGGACACGAAGGGCGCCCCGGCCGCGGCGCGGGCGTGGTCGATCGCGCGCGACTACCTCAAGGACCTCCAGTCCTCGGGCACCGTGCGGGTGCGCCGGTCCCTCATGCCCGCGGTCGGCATGACGCTCGGCGCCGTGCTGGCGTACTTCATCGCCGAGTACGTGCTGGGGCACACCGCCCCGATCTTCGCGGCCACCTCCGCGCTCGTCTCGCTCGGATTCGGCCGGGACCTCACGGTGCGCAAGGTGCTCGAGGTGGCGGTCGGCTGCACGCTCGGCATCGCCGTGGGCGACCTGCTCATGCACCTGCTGGGGGCGGGGCTCTGGCAGGCCGGGGTCATCCTGTTCATCTCGATCCTGCTCGCGCGGTTCATCGACCGCGGGGTCATCCTGGCGACCCAGCTCGGGGTCCAGTCGCTGTTCGTGGTGCTGCTGCCCCCGGCAAGCGGCGGCCCCTTCACGCGCAGCCTCGACGCCATCGTGGGCGGCCTCATGGCCCTGGCCATCACGGCCCTCTTCCCCCGCGATCCCCGGGTCCAGCCCCGGCGGGACCTGCGCGAGCTCGTCGACACGTTCTCCACGATGCTGCGCGAGTGCGCCGGCGCCCTCGCCGAGGCCGACTCGACCCAGGCGTGGCACGCCCTCGTCCGGGGCCGGGGCTCGCAGGGCAAGGTCGACGCGATCCGGGCGAGCCTCGTGGCCTCCTCGGAGGTGGCGCGGCTCGCCCCGGCGTACCGGCGCCACCGGGCGGAGCTCGAGGAGATCGAGACGGCGGTCGAGTACCTCGACCTCGCCCTGCGCAACGGGCGGGTCGTGGCGCGGCGGCTCGCCTCGGTCATCAACAACGCGGCCCTGGCCGAGGGCGCCGCGGAGAGCATCGCCCAGCTGCTCGAGGACACTGCGGATGCCCTCGAGGACGTGGCCCGGGGCCTCATCGCCGAGCGCCAGGAGGAACGCAGCGCGCAGATGCGCTCGGCCCGGCTGGCCCTGTCCGAGATCGCGGCCCGCGTGCACCCCCGCAAGCTGCGGGTCGAGCGCCTCGAGGGCGAGGCCCTCGTGATCCTGCTGCGGCCCATGGTCATCGACCTGCTCGAGGCCACCGGCTACGACCGCCAGGAGGCGGTCGCGCTCTTGCCGCGCCTCTAGGCTCGCGGGCCGGCGCCGGGTCCGCCGTGCGAGAAGTGTCGGCACCCTGCAATAGCCTTGGCGCATGGCGACCAAGACCTCTACGCGCACGGCGGCACGCTCCGGGAAGGCACCGGGCTACCGCTGCGCCGAATGCGGCTGGACCACCGCCAAATGGGTGGGCCGCTGCGGGGAGTGCCAGGCGTGGGGCACCGTGGAAGAGGTCGGCGGAGTCGTGGCCCGGACGACGGCGGCGGCGACCGTCCTCGAGGCAGCGCGCCCGATCGCTGAGGTCGACGCGACGGACGCGGCGTTCCTGCCCACCGGGGTCGGCGAGCTGGACCGGGTGCTCGGCGGCGGCCTCGTCCCGGGGGCGGTGATCCTGCTCGCCGGCGAGCCCGGGGTCGGCAAGTCCACCCTCCTGCTCGATGTCGCGGCCAAGGTGGCCGGGGGCGGGAAGGACGTCCTCTACGTCACGGGCGAGGAGTCCGCCGCCCAGGTCAAGCTGCGCGCCGAGCGGATCGACGCCGTCGCTCCGCGGCTCTTCCTCGCCTCGGAGACCGACCTGTCGCAGGCCCTCGGGCACGTCGAGAAGGTCGCCCCCCAGCTGCTCGTCGTGGACTCGGTGCAGACGCTCTCGAGCCCGGAGGTGGACGGGAGCGCGGGCGGTGTCTCCCAGGTGCGCGAGGTCGCGGCCTCGATCATCGCCGCCGCGAAGCGCCGCAACATGACCACCCTCCTCGTCGGGCACGTGACGAAGGACGGCTCGATTGCTGGCCCGCGGCTGCTCGAGCACCTCGTCGACGTGGTCTGCCAGTTCGAGGGCGAGCGCCACTCGCGGCTCAGGCTCCTGCGCGCCGTCAAGAACCGGTACGGGCCCACGGACGAGGTGGGCTGCTTCGACCTCGCCGAGACCGGGATCATGAGCGTGGCAGACCCTTCCGGGCTGTTCGTCTCCCGCACCAAGGACCCGGTCTCGGGCACGTGCATCACCGTCACCCTCGAGGGCCGCCGGCCGCTGCTGGCGGAGGTGCAGTCGCTGCTCGCGGAGTCGGCCACGTCGCAGCCTCGGCGCGCCACGAGCGGCCTGGACTCCTCGCGCGTCTCGATGCTCCTCGCAGTGCTGCAGCAGCGCGCGGGCTGCCTCCTGCACAAGGACGACACCTACGTGGCGACGGTGGGCGGGGTGCGGCTGAGCGAGCCGGCCACCGACCTCGCCGTGGCGCTCGCCGTCGCGTCCGCCAAGACCCGCACGGCGCTCCCCCAGCGGCTCATCGCCTTCGGCGAGGTGGGCCTCGCCGGCGAGGTCCGCCCGGTCCCCGGGATCGGGCGGCGCATCCAGGAGGCGCACCGCCTCGGCTTCACCCATGCGGTGGTGCCCGCGAGCCCGAACGGACCGGGCGAAGTGCCTCCGGGCTTCCGGGTCAAGGAGGTCAGCCACGTCGCCGAGGCCCTCGAGCTCCTCATCCCCGGCGCCGAGTAGGGCCCGGGTCGTGCCCGAATCGTTGCCTTCCGCGCCCTGACAACCGTCTCCGCCCGCGACACGCGCGGATACCATGGGAACCGTGCTCCGCGCCACGCGCGGCGCAGGAAAGGGAAACACTCATGGCTCGGACCCCCGAGGACGTGCTCAAAGCCACCTTGGCCCGGGTCGCACCCGGAACAGGCCTCCGCGACGGCCTCGAGCGCATCCTGCGGGGCCGGACGGGTGCGCTGATCGTCCTCGGCTATGACCGGACGGTCGAGTCGCTGTGCTCGGGCGGCTTCGAGATCGGGATCGAGTTCTCCCCCACCCGGCTGCGCGAGCTGGCGAAGATGGACGGGGCGATCGTCTGCGACCGCGACGCCCGCACCATCGTCAAGGCCGCGGTGCACCTCGTCCCCGACTCCTCGATCGAGACCCACGAGTCGGGCACCCGCCACCGCACCGCGGAGCGCGTCGCGAAGCAGACGGGCCTGCCGGTCATCTCGGTGAGCCAGTCGATGCAGATCATCGCGCTGTACGTGCAGGGCATCCGGCACGTGATCGAGAACTCCGAGCGGGTCCTCGCGCGCGCCAACCAGGCCCTCGCGACCCTCGAGCGCTACCGCGCCCGCCTCGACCAGGTCACCCACTCCCTCTCCGCGCTGGAGATCGAGGCCATGGTCACGGTCCGGGACGTCGCCCAGACGCTCCAGCGCCAGGTCATGGTCCAGCGCATCTCGGAGGAGATCGCCCAGTACGTCCTGGAACTCGGCGACGACGGCCGCCTCCTCGCGCTCCAGCTCGAGGAGCTCACCACGGGGCTCGGGCCGGGCGCCGACGTCGTAATCCGCGACTACGCCGGGGACGGGGTGCCCCTCGAGACCATCGACGCCGCCGCAGCGGCACTGACCCAGCTCTCGAGCGTGGACCTGATCGACCTCAACAAGATCGCGGGCATCCTCGGCTACGCCGGCGGCACCGAGACCCTCGATGCTGTGGTCCAGCCTCGCGGCTACCGTCTCATCTCCGGCCTCAAGTCCGTGCCCCGGGCGGTCTCGGATCGGCTCGTGGACCACTTCGGTGGACTCCAGAACCTCATGGCCGCGACGATCGAGGACCTCATGACGGTGGACGGCATCGGCGAGCAGCGTGCCCGCACCGTCCGCGAGGGCCTCTCGCGCATGGCGGAGGCCAGCCTGCTCGACCGCTTCCTCTGAGACGTGGAGCCGGGCGCTACTTGAGCTCGAACACGGCCTTGGAGCTCGTGACAGGGCCGAGCGAGGCCGTCAGCACGTAGATGCCCGGTTTCGGTTCGCCCGTCACGGCCTTGCAGCCCTCCGTGCTGCGCACGCGCTGCCACGGGAAGTTGGCCGTCTCGGAGCCGCCGGCGGGGATCGTCTTGATCAGGTCCTGCGCGTCGGCCTGGCAGTCCTTGGAGGAGAAGATGCGGTCCGCGCCGCTGACCACGAGGAACTCCATCTGCGTGGTGCCCACGTTGACCGCGCACGGGACCGTGTTCCCGTTGGTCACCTTGAGGGTGAAGACCGGCTTGTCCGCGGGCGCGTAGCTCGCCTTGTCCGTCGCCGCCGAGACAGAGATGAGGTGCGGGTCGCAGGCCGGCGTGGCGCTCGGGCTCGGGCTCGGGGCCGCGGAACTCTGGGCTGCCGAGGCGGACGGGGCGGCCGAGGACGACGCCGGCTGGCTGGCCGCCGCCGAGTCCGTCGCGGACGCGCTCGGGGCCGCCGCAGCGTCCGAGGACTGCGCCGGCCCGGGTCCCCCTGCACTCGAGCTCACGGCAGCCACTGCCGCCCAGACGCCGCCACCGAGGACGATCAGGATGAGGGCCATGAGGACGCCCACGGCGATGCGCCGGCGCCGGTACACCTCGGGGCTCTGGCGCCGCGCCCCCTTCGGTGTGCGCGTGCGTGCCCTGTCGTTGCCCTGCCCTGCCATGCTCCTAGGCTACGGAGCAATGGGCGGCCAGCTCCGCCCGGCGCGCCGCGGGCCGCTACAGTGGGACGCACCCCTCACCGTCCCGACCGCCGCGAGGCGTCCGTGTCCCGAAAGGCCCCCGTGACCGCTCCAGCCGCGACCCGCCGTCGTGCGCCAGGATCCGACGAGACCGCGTCCGGCGGGACCGGCGCGCTCGCGCACCTCCACACCGAACTCGCCGACTGGTTCTCGCGCGAGGCCCGGGACCTGCCGTGGCGTGCCGGCGACCGCACGCCCTGGGGCGTGCTCGTGAGCGAGGTCATGCTCCAGCAGACCCCCGTGGTGCGGGTCCTGCCGGTGTGGCGCGAGTGGATGGAGCGGTGGCCGAACCCGGCGGACCTCGCGGCCGAGCCGTCCGGCGAGGCGGTCCGCGCCTGGGGGCGCCTGGGCTATCCGCGACGGGCGCTGCGGCTGCACGCGGCCGCTGCCGTGATCGTGGCCGAGCACGGCGGAGAGCTGCCGGACACCGAGGAGGCGCTGCGGGCGCTGCCCGGGGTGGGCTCGTACACCGCGGCGGCCGTGGCCGCGTTCGCCTTCGGACGCCGGGCCACAGTGGTGGACACGAACATCCGCCGGGTGCACGCCAGACTCCTCGGCGGCGAGGCCCTGCCGGCCCCGGCGCTCACGGCGGCGGAGCAGCGCCGGGCGGCCGCACTGCTGCCGGGGGACACGGCCCTCTCCGTCGCGTGGAACGCGGCGGCGATGGAGCTGGGCGCCGTGGTCTGCACGGCCCGCTCCCCCCGGTGCGCGGCGTGCCCCGTCGCCGCCGAGTGCGCGTGGCGCGCCGCGGGCGAGCCGCCGCCCACGTACACGCCGCGCGGGCAGGCATGGCACGGCACGGACCGGCAGGTCCGCGGCGCGGTCATGGCCGTGCTCCGGGCCGCCGAGCATCCCGTGGCCCGGGTCCTGTTCGAGGCGCCCGTGCCCGGTGCTGCGGGGCCGCCGGCAGGGGGTGCCGTGACGGCCGCGCTGGGCAGGCTGCATGCCTTGGGGACCGGCCCCGACCAGCTTGAGCGCGCCGTTGCCGGGCTGCTCGCCGACGGACTCGCAGTCGAGGAGGCCGGCCGGCTGCGGCTGCCCTGAACGTCCCGGGCATTTCGACACAGCTCACGCCCCCTTCGGCGCATTTCTGCCCTGTACCGGCCGTGAGTTGTGTCGATATGCCCTCCTACTCGCGGGCGCGCCCGTGCAGCCAGCGGATCATGCGCGTGTTCCCGAGGGTGTTGGGCTTGACCCGGGCGAGGTCGAGGAACTCGGCGACGCCCTCGTCGTGCGAGCGCAGCAGCTCGGAGTACACCTCGGGGTCCACGCCGGACTGGTCGGCCATGACCTCGAAGCCGTGCCGCTCGAAGAAGCCCACCTCGAACGTGAGGCAGAAGACCCGCTGTACCCCAACGTCGCGCGCCTCCCGCAGCAGCTGCTCCACGAGCGCGTGCCCCACGCCGCGCCCGCGCCACGAATCCGCCGCGGCGAGGGTGCGGATCTCGGCGAGGTCCTCCCACATGACGTGGAGGGCGCCGCAGCCCACCAGCTCGCCGTCCGGCGCCTCGGCGACGCGGAACTCCTGGATGGCCTCGTAGTAGGCCACCGACTCCTTCGAGATGAGGATCCGGCGCTCGGCGAGCGGGGCCACGAGGCGCTTGATCGCCGCCACGTCTCCCGTCCGCGCCCGCCGGAGGGTAAAGGGCGGGGCAGGTGCGGCGACGGTCTCGGTCATGCGCTCCATCCTAGTTCCGGCGCATCGAGGCGCCCGGACGGCGCGGGGCGGCCCCCCGCCGGCCGGGCGCCCCCAGCGCTAGAGGCCGAGCTCCTTCGGCAGTTCCCGGGACTCGCCCAGGACGTGCTCGGCGAGGAAGGCGGACACCACGCCGTACCAGACCTTGGCGTGCTGGGGCTGGAGGATCCAGTGGTTCTCGTCCGGGAAGTACAGGAACCGGTGCGGGGTCCTGCCTTCGTCGTCCGCGGCGAGCTGCGAGGCGGAGAGGAGCTCCCACCACAGGCGCAGGCCCTCGCCGATCGGCACGCGGTAGTCCTTGTCACCGTGGATCACGAGCATGGGCGTGCGGATCTCGCCGACCGAGTGGTGCGGGGAGTTGGCCTGCATCATGGCCTCGTCCATCTCCTTGGCCCAGTACAGCGCCATGTCGGTGGTCGGGCCGAAGGCGTCGAGGGCCCACAGGCTCGCGTGCGTCACGATCGCGCGGAAGCGGTCAGTGTGCCCGGCCACCCAGTTGGCCATGTAGCCGCCGAAGGAGCCGCCCATCGCCGCCGTGCGCTCGGGATCGAGGTCGCCGCGCCGGAGCGCCGCGTCGGTGACGGCCATGAGGTCCGTGTACGGCTCGGCGCCCCACCGGCCCCAGCCGCGGTCGATGAAGTGCTGGCCGTACCCCGTGGACAGGGCCGGGTCCGGGAGCAGGACCGCGTAGCCCTGCGCCGCGAGCAGCCAGGGGTTCCACCGCCACGTCCAGGCGTTCCAGGAGCTGATCGGGCCGCCGTGGATCCACAGGAGGAGGGGGTGCTTGCCGCCGTCGGGGGACTCCGCAGGGAGGGCGAGCCACGCGCGCAGCGGGGTCCCGTCCTCGGCGGTGGCCGTGACCTCCTCGAGGCGGCCGGGGATCTCCGGCCGTTCCACCGGGTTGCCCAGACGCGTGGTCTCGCCGGTCGCGAGGTCGATCCGCACGGCCTCGGGCGGGAAGAGGTAGGAGCTGCGCAGGGCGTACGCGGTGGCCCCCTCCGGCGCGACGAGGACGTCGGTGTAGGCCGCGTCGTCGTGCGTCACCGCGGTGGCCTCCCCGCTGGCGGGGTCGAGGCGGAACACGGGCGAGCGGCCGGCCTCGTCCGCGGTGACGAGCAGCGCGGAGCCGTCCGGGAGCCACGCGGCCGGGTGCGGCATCCGGTCCCACTCGGGCGCCAGGCGCCGCAGCTGCCCGGTCTCGACATCGAGGAGGTGGAGCTCGCTGCGGTAGGCGCTGGTCGGCGTCGTGTGCGGCTCGACGACCACGGCGACGGTCCGCCCATCCGGGCTCACCGGGCCGGCGGTGTAGTCCATCCGGTCCTCGGACAGCAGCGTGCGGCGCGTGCCGGAGGCGACGTCGATCGCTATGAGCTCGCTGCGGAGGTCGCCCTTCGCGAGCGGCTTGGCGACCGAGGCGTAGATGGTGCGGCCGTCGGGGCTCGCGTGCGCCTCGCCGAAGCGGAGGGCGGGGCCGACGTCTGCGGTGAGGCTGCGGAGCTCGAGCGCCGGGGCGGCGTCCACCGTGGCGGGCTTGCCGGGCTCGGGCGCGGCCGTCGAGCGCTCGACGGCGAACAGCCGCGGCTCGGCGGGCCCGAGGTCGGAGTCCCAGAAGCGCACCGGGTAGGAGGAGTGCAGGATCGCCGCGACCTTGGCCTCCTTGCGGCCCTTGCGGCGTGCCTCGTCGTCGGCCTCGTCGGCGCTGCCGGGGAGCACGGACGCCTGAACGAAGGTCGCGTCCGCCTTCTGGGCCGTGATGACGCGGTCGACGCCGCCCGCGCGGCTGAGCACGACCCTCGCCTCCCCGCCGGCGCGCGGCAGGAGCCAGAGCGCGTTGACGGGCTCCTCGTCGGGCTTGTCCGGGTCGGGCCGGGCCGAGGTGAAGTAGAGGTCCCCGTTCGCGGCGAAGGCGGCCCCCGCCTCGCCCTTGGCGCTGCGGGTGATGCGGCGCGCGGGGGCACGGCCGGCGGGGTCGATCTCCCACAGGGCGGTCCCGTACTCGGTGCCCTTGCCGTTCAGCGTCGCGACGGTGGTGACGAGCCGGGCGCCGTCGGGGCTCAGGGCCAGCCCGGAGAGGCGGGGCATGGCCACGTAGTGGTCGAGGTCGTGGAACGGCGTCTCCGGTCGGGCGGCTGGCTCTGCGGACGCGGGCGTGGTGCCGGCCATGGTGGCGGCGGCGGTCTCGGCAGTCATGCCTCCGATTCAACCCCGCGATGTGGCGTGAAGCACAGGGGCGTTCACTGTTGGTGAAACACTCCTTTCACAACCCCGGGCCCCTTCTGGGAGTCACCTCCTGTGGGGCACCTCCTGCGGGTACCCACAGGAGGTGACCTTCAGAAGGTGACTTTCAGGAGGTGACCTTCAGGACGTGACTTTCAGAAGGTGGGGCTCAGTGTTCGCCGAAGCCCGCCTCGACCTGCTCGCGCACGAACGCGAGGGCCTGGGCGGCGTCGGGGCCGGAAGCCTCGACGACGAGCTGCTCGCCCTGGCCGGCGCCGAGGGCCATCAGCGCCATGACGGACTGGCCGTCGACACCGTTGACGGTCACCGCCGTGTCGAACGCCGAGAGGCGCCCGGCCAGGATCGCGGCGGGCCGCGCGTGCAGGCCCAGGGGATTGGTCAGCGTCAGGACGGCGGACTCCGTGGGCTCCGTGAGCTCGGGGGCCTCCTCCGCCTCGGCCCCGTGCACGGCCTCCTCGGCGGCCCGGGCCACCCCCTCCAGCCCCGCGCCCGCCTTCGACGCGACGGCGGCCGCGACCGCGCCCTCCACGAGCGCGGCGTCGGCGATCCGGACCTTGGCGCGCTGCTCGTCGTCAAGGAACTCGAGCACGGACTCGGCCGTCATGACCGCGGAACCGAGGTCTGTCAGGACCACGACCCCCTCCCCCGTGTCGGCGGCCACGATGCCTTCCATGACCTTCTCGAACGAGGTGCCCACCCCGCCGTCGTCCGTCCCTCCTGCCGCGACGAGGGGGACCCCGGCGGCCATCTGGGCGGCGACCTCGACCACGCCTTCGGCGAGGCGCGCGCTGTGGGAGACGATGAGCAGCCCGACTGGAGTCACGCCATGTCCCCGCTCGTGGCCGCGGTGACCGCGGCCCGCAGGATGTACGCGCTCGAGACGGCCCCGGGGTCGAGGTGGCCCGCGCTGCGTTCCCCGAGGTAGCTGGCCCGGCCCTTGCGGGCCACGAGCGGCTTCGTGGCCTGGGCGCCGGCCTCGGCGGCGTCCGCGGCGGCGGACAGCGCGGCCACGCCGTCCCCTGCATCCTGTGCGGCCTCGGCGGCCGGGGTCCAGGCATCCACCATGGTCTTGTCCCCCGACTCCGCCTTGCCGCGGGCCACGATCCCGTCCCTGCCGGCGGTGAGCATGGCCGCGACGGCCGATCCGTCGAGGGCGTCCGCCCCGCTGACCGCCGTGGAGGCGCGCAGGTAGGCCGTGCCGTAGAGGGGCCCCGCGGCCCCGCCCACCTTGCTCATGAGCATCATGGCGGCCAGCTTGAGCGCCGCCGCGACCGAATCCGGCGTCTCCTCGTCCAGCTTGGCCACGATGGCCCTGAAGCCCCGGTCCATGTTCTCGCCGTGGTCGCCGTCCCCGATCGCGCGATCGAGGTCGATCAGCTCCTCACGGTGCTCGGCGATGACCCGCGCACTCTCGCGCAGCCACCGCTCGGCCCAGACCGCGTCCAGTTCCGGCATCAGGCCCCCCACCGCAGGGCGGGCGTGTGCACGGGCGCGTCCCACAGCTCGGTCAGCTCGTCGTCGAGCCGCAGGACGGTCACCGAGCAGCCCTGCATCTCGAGCGAGGTGATGTAGTTGCCCACGAGGCTGCGCTCCACCGTCACGCCGCGGTCGGCGAGCAGCTGGGCGGCCCTGCGGTACACGATGTACAGCTCGGATAGCGGGGTCCCGCCCATGCCGTTGACGAACAGCAGCGCCTTCTCCCCCGAGCCGATCCCGAGGTCCTCGACCACCGGGGTGAGCAGGTGCTCCGTGAGCGCGTCCGCGGGCTCGAGGCCTACGCGGTGGCGGCCGGGCTCGCCGTGGATGCCGATGCCGATCTCGATCTCGTCCTCGGCCAGCTCGAAGCTCGGCTTGCCCGCGTGCGGCACGGTGCACGGGGTGAGGGCGAGCCCCATCGATCGGACGTTGGCCACGACCCGGTTGCCCACGGCCTCGACGGCGTCGAGCGAGTCTCCGCGCTCGGCCGCGGCACCGGCGATCTTCTCCACGAGGACCGTGCCGGCCACACCGCGCCGCCCGGCGGTGTAGAGGGAGTCCTCGACCGCGACGTCGTCGTTGACGAGCACGGTGCGCACCTCGATGCCCTCGGCCGCGCACATCTCGCCGGCGGTCTCGAAGTTGAGGACGTCCCCGGTGTAGTTCTTCACGATGTGCACCACGCCGGCCCCGCCGTCCGCGGCCTGGGTCGCCGGGATGATCGCGTCAGGGGTCGGGGAGGTGAAGACGGCCCCGGGCACCGCGGCGTCGAGCATCCCGCGGCCCACGTAGCCGCCGTGGAGCGGCTCGTGGCCGCTGCCGCCGCCGGAGACCAGCCCGACCTTGCCCTGCACGGCGCCGCCGGCCCGGCTGATGAAGATGGGGTCGGTGTGGACGGCGACGAGGTCCGCGTGGGCCAGGCCGAAGCCCTCCACCGATTCGTCGACCACCTTCTGGGGATCGTTGATGAGCTTCTTCATGGCGCGCTCCTTCGCACGGTCTCGCACGGCATCCCGGGTGTGCTTCGGAGCGTACCGCCCGTCGGCGTGCTTTGGACAGGGCGCACGACGGCGCCCTGCGCACCTTCCGTGCGGGGGCGCCGGCCGCGTGCCGCTCGGGCCTGCGGGATCAGCCCGGGCTCTCGGCCTCGCCGGGACGGAGCGTCTCGCCGGTGACGGGGTCCTGCTGCTCTCCGGCCCTGTCCTCGGCGGCCTCCTGGCCCGCGTTGCCCTGCTGGTCCGCGTTGTCCTGCCGGCCCGCGTTGTCCTGCCGGCCCGCGTTGTCCTGCCGGCCCGCGTTGTCCTGCTGGCCGGGGCCGGCCTGCTGGCCTAGCTCCTGCTCGGGGGTCGGCTCGCCGTAGCCGCCGCCCTCGCCGGTCTCGGTGGTCTCCGGGTTCTCGGAGTTCTGGCTGCTCATCGGGTCCTCCTCTGGCCGTGCGTGTGGTCTTCGGGTCGCCCGGTCACTGCCCCCTGGCGGCCGCAGCGAAACATCCGGGCACAGGTCCTCCCTGGGGCCGGAGCGTGGCCGCGACACGGAGCGGCCCCCCACCTCGAGGAGGTGGGGGGCCGCTCTTGGGATTCGACTCCGCTCGGCCGGCGCCGTCAGGCGCCGAGCTCCTTGCCGCCGCCCTTGGTCAGCGAGACGACCTCGGGGACCTCCGGGCGCGGGGTCCCGGTGAAGGTGAACTTCGCCGCGTCGCCCTCGCCCTCGACGTCGATCACCACGATGTCTCCCGCGGAGAGGTCGCCGAAGAGGATCTTCTCGGAGAGCTGGTCCTCGATCTCGGACTGGATCGTGCGGCGCAGCGGGCGGGCACCCATGGCCGGGTCGTAGCCGCGCGTGGCGAGCAGGACCTTGGCGGCCTGGGTGAGCTCGATGCCCATGTCCTTGTCCTTGAGGCGCTTCTCGAGGCGGACGACCATGAGGTCCACGATCTCGATGATCTCTTCCTGCGTCAGCTGCGGGAACACGACGACGTCGTCGACGCGGTTGAGGAACTCGGGCCGGAAGTGCTGCTTGAGCTCCTCCGTCACGCGGGCCTTCATCCGCTCGTACCCGGTCTTCGTGTCCGTCCCAGACTGGAAGCCCGTCATGACACCCTTGGAGATGTCCCGCGAGCCGAGGTTCGTGGTCATGATGATCACGGTGTTCTTGAAGTCCACCACGCGTCCCTGGGAGTCCGTGAGGCGGCCGTCCTCGAGGATCTGCAGAAGCGAGTTGAACAGGTCCGCGTGGGCCTTCTCCACCTCGTCGAACAGCACCACGGAGAACGGGCGGCGGCGGACCTTCTCGGTGAGCTGGCCGCCCTCCTCGTAGCCCACGTACCCCGGAGGGGCACCGAAGAGCCGCGAGACGGTGTGCTTCTCGGAGAACTCGGACATGTCCAGCGTGATGAGCGCGTCCTCCTCGCCGAAGAGGAACTCGGCGAGGGCCTTGGCGAGCTCGGTCTTGCCCACGCCGGTGGGGCCGGCGAAGATGAACGACCCGCCGGGACGCTTCGGATCCTTCAGGCCCGCACGGGTGCGGCGGATCGAGCGGGAGAGCGCCTTGATGGCGTCGTCCTGGCCCACCACGCGGCGGTGCAGCTCCTCCTCCATGTGGAGCAGGCGGGTCGACTCCTCCTCGGTGAGCTTGAACACCGGGATGCCGGTCGAGTTCGCGAGCACCTCGGCGATCAGGTCCTCGTCCACCTCGGCCACGCCGTCCATGTCGCCGGACTTCCAAGCGCGCTCGCGCTCGGCCCGCTCGGCGATGAGCTTCTGCTCCTTGTCGCGCAGGGAGGCGGCGCCCTCGAAGTCCTGCGCGTCGATCGCGGACTCCTTCTCGAGCTTGAGTCCGGCGATGCGCTCGTCGAGGGCCTTCAGCTCCGGCGGCGCCGTCATCCGGCGGATGCGCAGGCGCGCCCCGGCCTCGTCGATCAGGTCGATCGCCTTGTCCGGCAGGAACCGGTCGGAGATGTAGCGCTCCGCGAGGTTGGCCGCCGCGGCGAGGGCGCCGTCGGTGATGGTCACCCGGTGGTGCGCCTCGTAGCGGTCGCGCAGGCCCTTGAGGATCTCGATCGCCAGGGCCACGGACGGCTCGGAGACCTGGATCGGCTGGAAGCGGCGCTCGAGCGCGGCGTCCTTCTCGATGTGCTTGCGGTACTCGTCGAGCGTCGTCGCGCCGATGGTCTGCAGCTCGCCGCGGGCGAGCATCGGCTTGAGGATGCTCGCCGCGTCGATCGCGCCCTCCGCGGCGCCGGCCCCGACGAGGGTGTGGATCTCGTCGATGAACAGGATGATGTCGCCGCGGGTGCGGATCTCCTTGAGGACCTTCTTCAGGCGCTCCTCGAAGTCGCCGCGGTAGCGGGAGCCGGCCACGAGGGAGCCGAGGTCGAGGGTGTAGAGCTGCTTGTCCTTGATCGTCTCCGGCACGTCGCCGCGGACGATCGCCTGGGCGAGGCCCTCGACGACGGCGGTCTTGCCGACGCCGGGCTCGCCGATGAGGACGGGGTTGTTCTTGGTGCGGCGCGAGAGGACCTGCATGACGCGTTCCATCTCGTGCTCGCGCCCGATCACGGGATCGAGCTTGTTCTCGCGCGCAGCCTGGGTCAGGTTGCGGCCGAACTGGTCCAGGACCACCGAGCCCGCGGGCGTGCCCTCGGGCTGGCCCGAGCCGGAGCCGGTCGCGGCGGTCTCCTTGCCCTGGTAGCCGGACAGGAGCTGGATGACCTGCTGGCGCACGCGGTTGAGGTCAGCGCCGAGCTTGACCAGCACCTGGGCGGCGACCCCCTCGCCCTCACGGATGAGGCCGAGGAGGATGTGCTCGGTGCCGATGTAGTTGTGGCCGAGCTGGAGCGCCTCGCGCAGCGACAGCTCGAGGACCTTCTTGGCGCGCGGCGTGAACGGGATGTGCCCGCTCGGCGCCTGCTGGCCTTGGCCGATGATCTCCTGCACCTGCTCGCGGACGCCGTCGAGCGAGATGCTGAGGGACTCGAGAGCCTTGGCCGCGACCCCTTCGCCCTCGTGGATCAGCCCCAGGAGGATGTGCTCGGTCCCGATGTAGTTGTGGTTGAGCATGCGGGCCTCTTCTTGGGCCAGCACCACCACGCGGCGGGCGCGGTCTGTGAATCTCTCGAACATTGCTCGGACTCCCCGGTTTAGCTTGGGTGCACTGCGTAGTTCGATGCTACGTGCCGGGGCCGCGGCCGGTAGGGCTGTTCGCCACAGGGTGAACCGCCGCGACCGGGTCCGGCCGCCGGGCCCGACCCGGGTTGGATGCGGACGACGCCGCGCGGACGCCAGGGGCGGAAGGTGGGCCCGCGCCGTCGTCCGGAGGAAAATCAGCATTCGCCGGGCTGCGATTGTTCCGCCAGCGAAAGCACGAATTCCCGGTGCAATGCACCGGGAATTCGTGGTGGCACCCTCTGGGTGCCTTATCTGAATATTCGCAAGGAGTATCAGCCGTTGGCCTGGCGGTAGGCCTCCTGGATCTCCTGCTGAATCCGCCCGCGGGCATTCACGTTGTAGCCGTTGTCGCGGGCCCACTGCCGGATCTTCGCGGAGTCGGAATTGCGGGACCCGGAGGAGGCTGCACGGGCCTTCGGGGCGGCGCCAGTGCGTGCTGCGGCCTTGCGGCCGGCGGAAATGTACTGGGCCAGCGCGCCGCGCAGCTTCTCGGCGTTGGCCGAGGAAAGGTCGATTTCGTAATTCGACCCATCGAGGCTGAAGCGGACGGTCTCGTCAGCCTTGCCACCGTCGATGTCATCCTCGAGGATGATTTGGACCTTCTGTGCCATATCTGGGCTCTCTTCTCTGTCATCGCCGGGGGGACTCAGCAAATGTGAGTTCAAGCAATCAGCGTCCGGGGGCCCTGGGGCGCCGAACCGGCTGAGCAATTACAGTATGAAGGCACAAAAGGCTGCGAGTCAAAAGCGACTCGCGTGCATCAATTCTCGGCGCGATCCTGGGATTCGCGTTCGGCCCGGGCGAGCGCCTCCCGTTCGGACTTGTCCGCATTGAAGATTGCGCGCATGGCGAACCAGAAAATGAGCCCCACGACCACCGGCGGGAGCAGGGCAAGGACGTAATCCATCAGTTGGCCTCGGGCTTCAGAAGGGGGAAGAGGATGGTTTCGCGAATTCCGGCCTGCGTGAACAGCATGACCAGGCGGTCGATCCCGAGCCCGATCCCGCCCATGGGCGGGGCGCCGTACTCGAGGGCGCGGAGGAAGTCCTCGTCGAGGGCCATGGCCTCGTCGTCGCCCTCGGCGGCCAGGCGGGACTGCTCCGTGAGCCGCTCCCGCTGGACCACGGGGTCGATCAGCTCGGAGAACGCCGTGCCGCGCTCCATGCCGCCGATGATGAGGTCCCAGGCCTCGATGAGGCGCGGATCCTCGCGGTGGGGCCGTGCGAGCGGCTGGGCGGAGGGCGGGTAGTCGTAGACGAACGTCGGGTTGAGCAGGGTGGGCTCGACGATCTCGCCGAAGAGCTCGATGACGGCCTTCTCCTGGGTCCACAGCGGGTCCGTCTTGACGCCGTGGGCGTCGCCGATCGCCAGGAGGCGCTCGAGCGGGGTGTCAGGGGTGACCTCCTCGCCGACGGCCTCCGACAGGCCCGGGTAGACGCCGATCCACTTCCATTCGCCGTCGAGGTCGATCGTGCCCTCGGGCGTCTCGATCTGGCGCGCGCCCATGACGTCGGCAACGTTGAGGATGATCTCCTTCATCCGCTCCGCCATCGTGAACTGGTCGGCGTACGCCTCGTAGCACTCGAGCGTGGTGAACTCGGGGCTGTGGGTGGAGTCGACGCCCTCGTTGCGGAACACCCGCCCGATCTCGTAGACCCGCTCGATCCCGCCGACGACGGCCCGCTTGAGGTAGAGCTCGGTGGCGATGCGCAGGGTCATGTCCTGGTCGAACGCGTTCAGGTGGGTCGCGAACGGCCGGGCCGTCGCTCCGCCGTGGACGAGGTTGAGCATGGGCGTCTCGACCTCGACGTAGCCGTGGGAATCGAGGGTGTCGCGCACGCTCTTGGTGATCTTGGAGCGCGTGTAGACCATCTGGCGGGCCTCCTCGCGCACCAGGAGGTCCACGTAGCGCTGGCGGACGCGCGTCTCCTCATTCAGGCCCGCGTGCAGCGTGGGCAGGGGGCGCAGGGCCTTCGAGGCCATCTGCCAGGACTCGACCATGACGGAGAGCTCGCCCCGCCGGGAGGAGATGACCTCGCCGCGGACGAAGACGTGGTCGCCGAGGTCGACGAGGGCCTTCCAGTCCGCGAGGCGCTGCTCGCCCACGTTCGCCAGGCTCAGCATGGCCTGCAGGCGCGTGCCGTCGCCCTCCTGCAGGGTCGCGAAGCACAGCTTGCCGGTGTTGCGGATGAACACGACGCGACCGGCGACGCCGACCGTCTCCCCCGTAGCCGTGTCCGGCTCGAGCTCGGGGTACGTCGCCCGGACCTCGGCGAGGGAATGCGTGCGCGGCAGCTTGACCGGGTACGGCGCCTCACCGTTGGCGAGGAGCTTCTCCCGCTTGTCCCGGCGGATGTGCATCTGCTCGCTGGTGTCGGCGGGCCGGGCCTCGGGTGCGGGGTTCTGTGCAGTCACAGCATTCAATTCTAGGCCAGCTGCCTGTGAGCTCCGGAGGGGCCCTCGTGCGGGTGCGCACGCGCTGTGGTCGGTGGGGCTGCTGCGGCGATTGCGGCTAGGCTCTGTCCATGGGTGCACTGCAGCTGACCTCCTCCACCGTGGCCACCACGGACGGCGCGTCCCTCGAGCTCTTCACCGCCCCCGAAGGCGGGATGACCGCGCGGGGAGGCATCGTCGTCGTCCACGGGTCGATGGTGACCGCCGAGCTGTACAAGGACCTCGCGGTCCGGCTCGCCGAAGCCCTGCACGTTCCCGTGCACGTGTACAACAGGCGCGGGCGCGGGGCCTCCTCGCCGCAACCGGCCGACTACTCGCTCGCCACCGAGATCTCGGACCTGGCCGCCGTCCTCGCCCACACCGGCAGCGACGCGGTGTTCGGCCACAACTACGGCGGCTGCATCGCGCTGCACGCCGGCCGCGAGCTGCGGATCGGGCAGATCGCTGTCTACGACCCCATCATCTCCTTCGAGGGCAGCATCAAGGCCGCGTGGATGCCCGAGTTCGAGGAGGCCCTGCGGGCCAAGGACGAGGAGAAGGCCCTCGCCGTGCTGCTGCGCGGGCTGCAGACGGCGGGCCCGATCTCCAAGCTCCCGCTGCCCGTGCTGACCGTGCTCAACCGGATCGGCAGCCGGACGCCGCTGGGCAAGGAGCTCTCGCGCCTGCTCCCGACCGGTCCCGCCGAGATCCGGGCGGTCGTCGCCGCCGACGCCGAGGCCAAGGGCTTCGACGAGCTGCCCCTCGAGACGCTCTTCCTCGTGGGCGGCGCGAGCCCCGAGTACTTCGCCGAGGCGGCCCAGAAGCTCGACGGCGTGCTCCCGGCCTCCGACATCGCGATCCTGCCCAAGCTCGCACACGATGCCCCGACCCGGGCCGCGAAGCCGCTGGTCGACCGCCTCGCGGAGTTCTTCGCGAGCTGAGCCGGCGCGGACGGAAGACTCAGCGGGCCCGCAGCGGCATGTTGTCGATGAGGCGCACGGGGCCGACGGCGGCGGCGACGATCGCGAGCGCCTCCCCCGTGAACGGCGTCTCCCGGCAGGCGAACGCGAGCGGCTCGAGCGTGTCCGTGTCCACGACGTCCAGGTAGTCCAGCTCCACGAGCGGCTGGGACCGGATGAGCGCCTCGGCGTCGTCGGGATTGAGGGGCTCGTGCGCGCGGGCCCGGTCCTCGAGGAGCCCCAGGGCCCGCGAGAGGACGAGCGCGGCATCGCGCTCCTGCCCGGACAGGAAGCGGTTGCGGCTCGAGAGGGCCAGCCCGTCCGGGTCGCGCACGATCGGCACCGCGACGATCTCGACGGGGAAGTCCAGGTCCTGGACCATCCGCCGCACGACGGCGACCTGCTGGGCGTCCTTCTGCCCGAAGTAGGCGCGGTAGACCGCCCGTGCGCCGTCGAACCCGCCCGGCATCGCCAGGTGCAGCAGCTTCGACACCACGGTGCACACGCCGTCGAAGTGTCCCGGGCGGGAGGCGCCCTCCCACTTCTGGGCCAGGGGCCCCGCGGCCACGCGCACCTCGGGCTCGCCGCCGGGGTACATCTCCTCGACGTCCGGGGCGAAGACGAGGTCCACCCCGGCCTCGGCCAGGAGGGCTGCGTCCGCGTCGAGCGTGCGGGGGTAGCGCTCGAGGTCGGTGGCGTCGCCGAACTGGAGCGGATTGACGAACACGCTCGCCACCACGACGTCATTCTGGGCCACCGCGGCCTCCGCGAGGGCGCGGTGGCCCGCGTGCAGGGCGCCCATGGTCGGCACGAGCCCGAGGGACGGGGCCCCGGGGCCCCGGCGCTTCGCGGCGAGGTGGCGGGCAATGGCCGGCTGGAGCTCGGCGCGGGTGCGGACGATCTCGATCGCGGGAACCGACTCAGCGGGCATCAGAGGTCCTCTCGTGTCTCGTCGCCGGGCTCCGTGCTCTCGAGCGCCTTCTCGATGGCCTCGCGGGCCGAGGCGGTGAGCCGACCCCTGCGCTCGGCGCGGACGGCCGTCGCGTGGGCCATGGCCCGGTACGCCTCAAGGATATCCGCGGCGCCGCCGGCGCCATCCGGATCGGCGGCGAGCTCGGCCAGGGCACCGATGTGGGCGGCGACGGTGCCGACGTCGCCGCGGGCCACGGGCCCGGTCAGCGCGGACTCGCCGGCCGAGAGCGCGTTGTCGAGCGAAGCGCGCAGGAGGGGGCCGAGGACGGCGCCGGGGTCCGGGACGCCGATCCGGCCGAGGATCTCTGCGGCCTGGGACGCGAGGGTGACGAGGTGGTTCGATCCGTGCGCGAGGGCAGCGTGGTAGGCGGCACGGTCCCCTTCCGCGACCACCACGGGCTCGGCACCCATCTCGACCACGAGCGCCTGCGCGATCGGCAGCATTGCCGGGTCCGCGGTGACGCCGAAGCAGCAGTCGGTCAGGCGCGCGAGGTCCAGGGACATCCCGGTGAACGTCATGGCGGGGTGGATGGCGAGCGGGATCGCGCCCGCCGCCCGCACGGGGGCGAGGATGCCCACGCCGTGGCGCCCGGAGGTGTGCGCCACGAGCTGGCCTGGCTGCCAGGCGCCGAGCTTGGCGAGGCCCTCGACGAGCGGCCCCAGTGCGTCGTCGGGCACGGCCAGCAGGACGAGCTCGGAGCGTTCGACGATGTCGGGGACCTCGAGGACGGGCACGCCGGGCAGGAGCAGCTCGGCGCGCTCCCGGCTCTCCTCGGACACCGCCGAGACCCCGACGAGGGCGTGCTGGGCCGCACGCAGCGCCGCCCCGAGGACGGCGCCCACCTTGCCGGCGCCAATGACGCCCACGCCGAGCCTGCCGGGGCGGGAGGGCTGCCGGGAGGCGGAGCTAGGCAAGGCCGCCCTCGGTGTCCGGGGTCCGGCCTCCCTCGGAGAGGCCCTCGTCGTCGCCCTCCTCGGGCGGGATGCGACAGAAGCGCTCGACGATGAAGCCGATGGCGACCATGACCACGCTGCCGGCGATCAGCAGGAGGGCGGTCTGGACGGCGGGGGTGCCAGCGCGGGAGGCGAGCAGCGGGACCTGGTCCGCGATGACGCCCCCGTGCCAGCCGAGGAGGACGGCGCCCGCATAGGCGCAGGCGTGCGCGAGGACGAGGGTCCGGGCGGCGAAGATCGGGTCGAGCATGTGGGAACGGTGTCCGGTGCGCCAGCGGAGCACCCTGATCCCGAGGCCCAGCGTCACGACCGCGATCACCGCCATCGAGCCGATGGCGCTGATCGGGAGCACGGGCGTGGGCGCGGAACTGCGCATCGCGAACGCGTTCGCGGCGACGCCCAGGAGCCCCACGACGATGGCCACGAGCACGAGGACCCACGGCTTGAGCGGCTTCACTGGCTTCCCCCTCCGGTCTGGGTGCCTCCATCGGTGAGCATGTCATAGCCCTCGACACCGTCGGCATCGGCGCAGAACTCCAGCAGCTCCACGATCGGATGGCCCTCGAGCACAGCGAGCGGCTCGATCACGAGCCACGGGAACAGGACGAACGCTCGCTCGGCCGCCCGGGGGTGCGGGATCGTCAAATCCGGGTCGTCGAGCTGCAGGTCGCCGTAGGTGATGATGTCGACGTCGAGCGTGCGCGGGCCCCACCGGACCTCGCGGGTGCGGTGGTGCTTGGCCTCCACGGCGTGGCAGTGCTCGAGCAGCTCGTGGGGGCCCAGCGTGGTCTCGACGATCACGACCATGTTCAGGAAGTCCGGCTGCCCCTCGGGGCCGCCCACGGGCTTGGTCTGCACGACGGGCGAGACGTCGACGAGGCGCACCTCGGGGCGGTCGACGAGGTCGGCGACGGCCTCGGCCAAAGTCTCCGCCCGGGCCCCGAGGTTGCTGCCGAGCGCCAGGACCGACCTGACCCAGCCGTGGTGCCCCGTCTCCATCTCAGCGCTCCCTGAACACGGTCACCGACACGTCGCCGAACGGCACGGTGATCGGGGCTTGCGGCTTGTGGACGGTCAGCTCCACGGCATCGACCGGGAACTCGGCCAGGAGCGTGTCGGCGAGGCGCACGGCGAGGGTCTCGATCAGGTCGACCGGGTCGCCCTCGACGAGTCCGACGATACGCTCGGCGACCTCGGCGTAGCTGACAGTCCGGGACAGGTCGTCCGACGACGCCGCGGCGCCGAAGTCCGTGTGCAGGACGGCGTCCACCACGAAGGGCTGCCCGTCCCGCCGTTCGAAGTCCAGCACGCCGTGGTGCCCGACCGCCCTGACCCCGGTGAGAGTGATCAGGTCGGGCCTGCGGGTCCTTGCGCCACCGGCGCCCGGGTGGCTGCCCACCGCGCCCTAGGCCTTCGCCCGGGCTGCGACCTTGACGGCGTCGAGGTTCGCCACGACGTCGTGCACGCGCACGCCCCACGCGCCCGCGGCCGCCGCGAGGGCGGTGATCGCGGCGGTGGCCGCGTCCCTGTCCTTCGGCTCGGCGGCCTTGCCCGCGCTCGTGAGCAGCTCACCGAGGAACCGCTTGCGGGAGGCCGCGACCAGCACGGGGTAGCCGAGGGCCGTGAAGCGGCCGACGTGCTTGACCAGCTCCCAGTTCTGCTCGCCCTGCTTGGCGAACCCGAGGCCCGGATCGAGGATGATGCGGGCGTCGCTCACGCCGCCGGCGCGCAGCCGGTCGCGGACCTTGAGGGTCTCCGCGATCACGTCCTCCACCACGTCGCCGTAGGAGGCCAGCCCGTCCATGGACTTCGAGTCGCCGCGGTTGTGCATGAGGACGTAGTAGGCGTCGCGCTCGGCCACGAGGCGGATCATCTCGTCGCTGACCGCGAGCCCGGAGACGTCGTTGACGATCGTGGCGCCGGCATCGAGGGCCTTCGCGGCGGTGCTCGCCCTGCGGGTGTCCACGGACACGAGGGCCCCGGCCTTGGCGAGCGCCTCGATGACCGGGAGCACGCGCTCCTGCTCGACGTCCTCGGGCACCTCCTCGGCTCCGGGCCGCGTCGACTCGCCCCCGACGTCGATGATGTCTGCGCCGGCGTAGAACATGCGCAGGCCGGCGGCGATCGCGCTGTCTGCCTGGGCGTGGTCGCCGCCGTCGGAGAACGAGTCCGGGGTGACGTTGAGGATGCCCATGACCACGGCGCGGTCCCGGGGCAGGCCCTCGAAGGTGGCCTTGGGACGCGGCTTGCGGAGGACGGGGAGGGGGGAGGTGTTCGGCCCGGTTCCGGGCGCTGCTGCGAGAGAGTCCACTATCGTGTGCTCACTTTCCGAGAATGAGGCTCATGGCTTCGGCACGGGTGGCTGGGTCGTGCAGCTGACCGCGGACGGCGCTCGTGACCGTGTGGGCGCCCGGCTTGCGGACACCCCGCATGGACATGCACATGTGCTCGCAGTCGACGACCACGATCACTCCGCGGGGCTTGAGGTGGCTGACGATGGCGTCCGCCACCTGGGACGTGAGGCGCTCCTGCACCTGGGGTCGGCGCGCGTAGACGTCCACGAGGCGGGCGAGCTTGCTCAGCCCGGTGACCCGGCCGTCGTGCGAGGGGATGTACCCGACGTGCGCGACGCCGTGGAACGGCACGAGATGGTGCTCGCACGTCGAGTAGAACGGGATGTCCTTCACGAGCACGAGCTCTTCGTGGTCCATGTCGAAGGTCACCCCGAGGATCTCCTCGGCGTCGTGGTGGAGGCCGGCGAACGTCTCGGCGTAGGCCCTCGCGACGCGCTGGGGGGTGTCCTTCAGTCCGCTCCGGTCCGGGTCCTCGCCGACCGCGAGAAGGATCTCGCGCACGGCCGCCTCGATACGCGGCAGATCCATCTTCTCGGCCTCGGCGGGCAGCGCGGACACGTCGTCGTCATCGAAGTGGGTCACGTCAATGATCCTATCGGTGCGTGGCGTCCAGGTCCCTTTCGGGGCCGTCACACCCCGTCGTGACGGTCCTTGACGAACTCCTGCTCCCCGTGCGGATGGTGGGCCTGGCCGACGTCGAGGGGCTCCTCGTGGCGGGCCTTGGAGGCCTCCTCGCGGGCCCTGCGCTCGGACTCGGTCTCGACCGGCGGGATGTCCTGCACCGGCCGGGTGCCCTTCGAGAGCCAGACCTCGCGGAAGTCGCGCTTGCGCACGTCCGTGAAGATCTCGGCGATCTCGCGCTGGTTCAGGGTCTCGTGCTCGAGCAGCGCCGCGGCGAGGCGGTCGAGGACGTGCCGGTTGTCCGTGAGGATCTCGTACGCCTCGTCGTGGGCCTGGTCCATCAGGCGGCGCACCTCCTCGTCCACCACGTAGGCGACCTGGTCGGAGTAGTTACGCTCGTGGGCGGCGTCGCGGCCCAGGAAGGGCTCGCCGCCCCCCTGGCCGAGCTTCACCGCGCCGACGCGCTCGCTCATGCCGTACTGGGTGACCATCTTGCGCGCGGTGCCCGTGGCCTTCTCGATGTCGTTCGAGGCGCCGGTGGACGGGTCGTGGAAGACGATCTCCTCGGCGACGCGGCCGCCCATGGCGTATGCGAGCTGGTCGAGGAGCTCGTTGCGCGTCACCGAGTACTTGTCCTCCTCCGGCACCACCATCGTGTAGCCGAGGGCGCGGCCGCGCGGGAGGATCGTGATCTTGGTGACGGGCGCGGAGTTGCGCAGGGCGGCGGCCACGAGGGCGTGCCCGCCCTCGTGGTAGGCCGTGATCTTGCGCTCGAGGTCCTTCATGACGCGGGAGCGCTTCTGCGGGCCGGCCATGACGCGGTCGATGGCCTCGTCGAGGGCACGGTCGTCGATCAGCTGGGCGTTGGAGCGCGCCGTGAGGAGTGCGGCCTCGTTCAGGACGTTCGCGAGGTCCGCGCCCGTGTAGCCGGGGGTCTTCTTCGCGACGGCCTTGAGGTCCACGTTCTGCGCGAGCGGCTTGCCCTTGGCGTGGACGGAGAGGATGTGCTCGCGGCCCAGGAGGTCCGGAGCCTCGACGGGGATCTGCCGGTCGAAGCGGCCCGGGCGCAGAAGGGCGGGGTCGAGGACGTCGGGCCGGTTGGTGGCCGCGATGATGATGACGTTGGCCTTCGGGTCGAAGCCGTCCATCTCGACGAGGAGCTGGTTGAGGGTCTGCTCGCGCTCGTCGTTGCCGCCGCCGATTCCGGCGCCGCGGTGGCGGCCCACCGCGTCGATCTCGTCGACGAAGACGATTGCGGGGGCGTTGGCCTTGGCCTGCTCGAAGAGGTCGCGGACGCGGGAGGCGCCGACGCCGACGAACATCTCGACGAACTCCGAGCCGGAGATCGAGAAGAACGGCACCCCGGCCTCGCCGGCCACCGCGCGGGCCAGGAGGGTCTTGCCGGTTCCCGGAGGGCCGTAGAGGAGCACGCCCTTGGGGATCTTGGCGCCGACGGCCTGGAACTTGCCCGGGTCCTGGAGGAACTCCTTGATCTCGTGGAGCTCCTCGACGGCCTCGTCCGCGCCCGCGACGTCGGAGAAGGTCACCTGGGGCATGTCCTTGGTGATCATCTTGGCCCTGGACTTGCCGAACTTCATGACCTGGCTGCCGCCGCCCTGCATGCGCGAGAGGAGGAACCAGAAGAGCGCCCCGAGGAGCACGACGGGGATGAGCAGGGACAGCATGGAGCTGAACCAGTTGTTCTCGACCGGCTGGTCCGAGAAGCCCTGCGGGAGGTTGGCGGCATCGATCGCGTTGATGACGTCGTTGCCGCGCGGGGTCACGTAGTAGAACTGGACGTTCTTGCCCTTGTCCTGCCCGTCGACGACGTAGTCGTCCTTGAGGACCATGTCGACGCGCTCGTCACCGTTGAAGATCTTCGCCTGCGAGACCTTCCCGTCCTTGATGAGCTGGAGCCCCACCGAGGTGTCCACGCGCGTGCTGCCGCCCGGTGCGAGGGTCCCGAAGGCCAGCAGCAGCAGGACGATCACAACGATGATCCAGATTCCCGGACCCTTGACGAAGCTCTTGACGTTCATGAAATCGGGGCTGGGCCCCGTCCCTTCTTCTCATGCACCGGTACCGTCATGCACCAGAGTGTGGCCACCAGCATGACACCGTTCGGAAGCGTTCACGCATGGAGACGGGCAAAAGTTCCCCCCGAGCGGCGGAAGTTCCCCGCCCGTGCGCTCAGGGCGAAACGATCACTCGTACACGTGCGGCGCGAGCGTGCCCACGAAGTCGAGGTTGCGGTACTTCTCGGCGTAGTCGAGGCCGTAGCCCACCACGAACTCGTTGGGGATGTCGAACCCCACGTACTTGACATTGATCGCGACCTTCGCGGCATCCGGCTTGCGGAAGGCCGTGCAGATCTCGACCGACGCCGTCCCGCGGGACTCGAGGTTGGTCTTGAGCCACGAGAGCGTCAGGCCCGAGTCGATGATGTCCTCGACGATGAGGACGTGCTTGCCCATGAGGTCCGAGTCGAGGTCCTTGAGGATGCGGACCACTCCGGAGGACTGGGTGCCCGAGCCGTAGGAGGAGACCGCCATCCAGTCCATGGTCACGTGCGAGTGCAGCGCCCGCGCCAGGTCGGCCATGACCATGACGGCGCCCTTCAGCACGCCGACGATCAGCAGGTCGCGCCCCTCGTAGTCGCGGTCGATCTCCGCGGCAAGCTCGGCAATGCGGTTCTGGATCTCGTCTTTCGACTTGAGGACGTGCTTGAGATCTGCCTGGACGTCGGTCGATTCCACCTGCGGCTCCTGAGATTGCGAGCGTGACTGCTGGGGCGCGAGGCCGCTGGGTTCAGCGGTGCGATACCAAGACTAGCGCCCCGGGTGCGCCGGGACTGATTCCTCTGGTGCCCGGTGCAGCGCCGGACGCGCTCCGGCGGTAGGCGCTCACGTGTCCGGGCACCTCGACGGGGCCGGCCGAGCCCCGCCGGTCGAGGAGCCGCTCGACGGCGCGGAGCCGCTCGTAGGTCGCCTCCCCGCCCAGCTCGGCCACGGCGAGGGCGATGACGCGCCCCCGGATCGCCGGCGGCAGGTCACGGAGTGCGTCCCCGGGGAGCACGACGGCGCGTGGCCCGGCTCCGGCGCGTGCCGCCACTTCGGCGGTCAGCGGCTCGGCGGCCACGACCTCGGCGAGGGACTCGTAGGCCCGCTGGGCGTGGGCGTCGAGGAAGTCGGCGTCGGCGCCCAGGAGCGAGGCCGTGCGGGCGAGCGCCTCGGCCACGCCGGGCCCGAGCTCGGTCTCGAGGAAGGGCATGATCGACGCCCGCACGCGGGAACGCATGAACCTCTGGTCCTCGTTGGTGGGGTCGAACCAGGGCTCGAGGCCCTCCGCCGCGCAGATGTCGAGGGTCTCGGCACGGCGGAGTCCGAGGAACGGCCGCACGAACAGGCCCCGGACTCTCCGCATGGCGCCGAGGGCGCGCGCCCCGGAGCCGCGGGCCAGGCCCAGCAGCACCTGCTCGGCCTGGTCGTCGAGGGTGTGGCCGAGCAGCACGGCCCCGGCCACGAGCGCCCGGGCCTCCTCCTCGAGGGCGGCGTGCCGTGCGGTCCTCGCGGCCGCCTCCGGCCCCTCCCCCTCGGCCCGCACCTCGACGGGGACCACCCGCACCGGTGCGAGGCCCAGGCCGGCCAGCACGGCCGCCGTCGTGCGCGCGACCTCGCCCGAGCCCTCCTGCAGCTGATGGTCGACGACGACGGCCCCGGCCCGCAGCGGGTGGCTGCCGCCGCCGGGTGCCCGGACGCTCCCCCTGCGTGCGAAGTGCGCCACCGCAGCGGCGAGCGCGAGCGAGTCGGGGCCTCCGGAGCAGGCGACGAGGACGACGGGCGGCCAGCCGGCCTCCTCGAGGGCGGACCTCACCGCGTTGCGGGCGGCTCCCACCGCGGGGTGCAGCCGCCGCCGCGCCGGGGAGGCCGCGTCGCGGGCGGGGTCCCAGGCAGTGCCGTCTCCGCCGGGGGCCTCCGGGTTCACAGCCCCATCCGGGCGACCCACGCGGCGGGGTCGTGGATCTCCTCCTCGGTCGGAAGGTGCTCGGCGGACTCCCAGACCCGGTTGAAGCCGGCCATCCCGACGGTGTCCACCACGTGGCGGACGAACTCCTGGCCGTCCGTGTACTGGCGCATCTTCGCCTCGAGCCCCAGGAACCGGCGCACGAAGGTCTCGATCGGCCCGCGGTTCTCGTTGCGGGCCTGGAAGCGCTGGCGGATCGTGCGCACGCTGGGCACCACCGACGCGTCGACGGCGTCCATCACGACGTTGGCATGCCCCTCGAGCAGGCTCATGACCGCGGTGAGGTGGGAGATCGCCGCGCGCTCCTCGGGGTCCCGGAGGAGGTCGAGGATCGCCCCCTTGCTCGGCAGGTTCGCCGAGGTGCCGGTGCGGTCGCGCAGGGACTTCGCCGCCGCCGTCGCCCGCTCCATGATGCTGTCCACGTTGCCCACGAGGCTCTCGCTGAGCTTGCCGATCTGCTCGGTCATGTGCCCGCGCAGCCACGGCGCCGCAGCGAACTGGACACGGTGGGTCTGCTCGTGGAGGCACACCCACATCCGGAAGTCCTCCGGGTCGACCGCGAGCTCGCGCTCGACGTGGACGATGTTGGGCGCCACGAGCAGCAGCCGGCCGGCGGGCGGCACGGTGGAGCCGGGGGCGAGGGCGGCGAAGGGCTCGTACTGGCCCAGGACCCGGCTCGCGAGGTAGGCGAGGATGGCCCCCAGCTGGGCGCCGGTGATCGCGCCGCCCACCCGGGCCGCGGCCGGCGTGAGCTCGCTGGCCTTCTTCTCGACGAGGTGCGCGAGGACCGGGGCCATCATGACCTCGAAGCCCTGCGCGTTCGCCTTGGCCCACGAGGCGCGGTCCACGATCAGCAGCTGGGAGTCGCGGAGGTCCTCGGCCACGGCGAGGCCCGTGATGCGGTGGACATGGGGCACGGACGCGTCGGCCAGGCGGCGCAGGCTCTCCACCGCCTCCCTGGCCTCAGCCGCGCTCAGCGCCGGGCCCGGCGGCGTGAGCCGGGCCGCCGTCGCGGCGGCGAGGTCCCAGTTGATCAGTTGGCCGGCCATCTGCGGGGCATCCATGGCACCATTCGACCACACGCAGCTGACATTCGGCCCGGGGCGGGCGAGGTTCGCGGCGGGTGATCAGCCCCTGCAGCCGCAGCCGGCGAGCGCCGCGACCCCGTCGTCGATGGCCGCCAGGACGGACTCGCGCTTGGCAGGGTCGAGCCCGTTGGCCAGCACCGAGAACACGAGCAGGCGCCCGTCGGCGTCCACGGCGTAGCCGCTCAGCGCGGCCACGGTGTTCAGCGTCCCGGTCTTGGCCCGCACCACGCCGGCGCCGCCCGCCGCCGCCCCGCCGAACCGCCCCGCCAGGGTGCCGTCGAGCCCGGCGACGGGGAGGCCGTCGAGGGCCGCGCGCAGGCGGGGGTCGGACCCGAGCGCCATGGCGCGGACCAGGCCAGCGAGGGCGGTCGGCGCCGCCCGGTCGGCGATGGCGAGCCCGCACGCGTCGGAGAGCTGGAAGCCGTCCGCGCTGCCCAGGACCCGGGAGGCCGCGGCCTTGAGCGCGGCCACCGCGCCGTCGTTGCTGGCCGGGCCGCCCGCGGCGTGGGAGGCGAGGCGGCCGAGGGCCTCGGCGGCGTAGTTGTCCGACTCGCGCAGCGTGTAGCCCAGCTGGTCCGCGACCGTGGCGCTCTGCACGGCGGCGAGCTGGGGCGCCCCGGCGGGGGCGGCGGCGCGCTCGATCCCGTCCGCGACCTTCACGCCGGCAGCGGCGAGGTCCTTGGCGAGCTCGGTCCGGAAGGCCGCGGCGGCGTCCATCGCGGAGTCCTGGGGGCGGGGGCCGGCGGCGCCGGGGGCGCTGCGGCCGGCGTTGAGGGCGAGGGCATACAGGGGGGCGATCTCGCCGGCAGCGACGTCCTCGGGGTCCCACGCCGGATTGAGGGAGGGGCCCGTGAAGAGGGTGTCGTCGAGGCGCACCGTGACCGTGGCGGGGAGCGGCGCCGGCGGCGAGGCGGACGCGCGGGGCGCCCCCGCGGCGTCGTGCGTGGACGGCGCGGCGGCCTGGAGGAGGGCGGCGGCGGTCTGGTCCGCGAGCGTCGCCATGCCGGCCCGGCCCATCACCGCGTCCGGCTGGGAGGCCCCGGCGCCGAGCATGACGTCGCCGCCGCCCACGAGCACCACCGTGCCGGGGTCCTGTCCGCGCACGGCCTTGGTGCTGAGCGTCGTGTCCGGGCCGAGGGTGGTCAGGGCTGCGGCGGCCGTGAGGAGCTTGAGGTTGGAGGCCGGCACGTGCCCCTCGGTGCCGCCCTGCGAGTAGAGCGTCTGGCCGGTGAGGCCGTCGAGCACGGTGGCGCTGATCGTGCCCCCGGCGGGCTTGAACGCGTCCCCCAGTTCCTTGGCGAGGGCGGCGGGCGCGGGCTCCGCCGCGGCGGGCGAGAGGGTCGCGGCCCCCTCGAGCGTGGGGGCGGACGACGGCGGCGCGAGCCACGCCGGGGTCGTCGCGGCGGGCCTCGGGGCCGGGAACAGTGCCGCCCGCGCGCGGGTCGCCGCGCCCGTGGCCAGCAGGGCGGCGGCCACCGCGACCGCGAGGACGACGGCGCAGGCCACGAGCGCCCACGCACTGCCCAGGGGCGTGCGGCGGCCGCGCTCGGAAGTCATGGAGGGCTCCGTCCTCGGGTGCAGGTGTGGCCTCGATACGGGGAGCGAGGGCCCCAAGGCAGATATCCTTCATCGTAGTCGCCGCCGTGGCCGGGCCCTCACGCGCCGGGCCACGGCGGCCGCCGTGAACGATGCCGTCCGGCCCAGCAGGGCCATGCAAGGAGCACCTATGAAGCACGATGTCACGATCGAGATCCCGCGCGGCTCGCGCGTGAAGTACGAGGTGGACCACGAGACCGGCCGCGTCCGCCTGGACCGCGTCCTCTTCACCTCGATGCAGTACCCGACGCACTACGGCTACTTCGAGGACACCCTCGGCGAGGACGGCGACCCGCTCGACGCGCTCGTCTGGTACCCGGACGTCGACCTGTTCCCGGGGATCGTCATGGAGGCGCGCCCGATCGCGATCTTCAACATGGAGGACGAGTCGGGCGGCGACGCCAAGCTCGTGTGCGTCCCGGCGGACAAGCGCTTCGACCACATCCAGGAGGCGTCCGACCTGGACGAGTTCCTCATCAAGGAGATCGAGCACTTCTTCACCCGCTACAAGGACCTCGAGCCGGGCAAGTGGGTCAAGCCGGCCGGCTGGGCCGACCGCGCGGCCGCCGAGGCCGAGCTCGAGGCCTCGATCAAGCGCTTCGAGGCGCAGGGACACTAGTCCCCGGTCGCGGACGCGGCTCCTCGAGGGGCGCGGACGTGACCCCTCGAGCCTGCGGAGGTGGCTCCTCACCCACGGTGGGGAGCCACCTCCGCGTCGTTGAGGAGCCACTTCCGCATCGTTGGGGAGCCACCTCCGCCGGCTTCCGTGGCTCGCCGGGGCTCCGCCGCTACGCTCTGTGCATGTACACGGTCACGATCAACCAGCGCGAGCGCGGCCCGGGCGACCGTGTCCCGGAGCTGCTCAGGGCCCTGGCCCGGCTGCAGCCGGACGTGCCCTTCGACCGGACCGTGGGCGACGAGGCCCAGGCCGTCTTCGCAGCGCCCGGGCCGGTGGTCGACGCCGCCCTCACCGCCCTCCGGCCCGACGCGTGCGGCGGCGTGCGCTGGAACGTGGGGATCGGCGTCGGGCATCTCGACGAGCCGCTCCCGCTGGGGGTCGCGGACGTCCGCGGCGAGGCGCTCGTGCACTCGCGGCGCGCCGTCGAACGCGCGCAGGCGAGCGGCGACGCGCCCGCGATCGCGGTGGACGCGCCGGATCCGGACCTCGCACGGGACGCCGAGGGGGTCCTGCGCCTGATCGGCCTCGCCGTCGCGAAGCGCACCGCGGCGGAGTGGCGGGTCCTCGACCTGCTGACCCCCGGCGTCCGGGGGCAGCAGAAGGCCGTGGCCGAGGCACTCGGCATCACCGCGCAGGCCGTGTCCAAGGCGATCGCCCGGGCGCACTGGCCCGAGGAATGGGCTGCGCGGCCCGCGGCCGCCCGGCTCCTGGGGCTCGCGGACGCCCCGCCGCGTTAGAGGAGCGAGCGGAGGACGGCGGCGGCACCGTCCTCCTCGACGGTCGCGGTGACCTCGTTGGCGGCGGCCTTGACCTCGGCCGGCGCCTGGCCCATGGCCACGCCGCGGCCGGCCCACTGGAGCATCTCGATGTCGTTGCGGCCGTCGCCGATCGCGACCGTGTGGGCGCGGTCGACGCCGAGCAGCTCGCGCACGTTCTCGAGGCCGCTGGCCTTGGTCACGCCCTGGGCCGCGATGTCCAGCCAGGCGGTCCAGCCCACAGAGTAGGTCACGCCGTGCAGGCCGATCGACTGCACCGCGGTGCCGAACTCCTCGGCGGTCGAGTCGGTGGAGAACACGACGAGCCTGACGGCCTTGGCCTCGAGGAGCTCCTCGAAGGTCACGCCGGTGGCCTCGACGCCGAAGCTCGCGTCCTGGAAGCGCTCGGTGGAGAGGAAGTTGCCCTGGATGTCCTCAAGAGCATACTTGGCGTTCGGGAGGCGGTGGCGCAGCGCCTTGAGCGCCGGGGCGGGGTCGAAGGAGCGCCGGTCGACCACCGTGTACCCACCGTCGGCGCCCGCGTGGATCTGCACCGTCACGCCGCCGTTGCTGCAGACGGCGTACCCGTGGTCCACGCCGAGCAGCTCGACGACCGGGAGCGTTGCCCCGAGGGAGCGACCGGTGGCGATCACGACCTCGTGGCCCGCCTGGACGACCGCGGCGCCGAGCTCGCGGATGGCCGGGGACATGTGGCCGTAGTGGTCGACGAGGGTCCCGTCCACGTCGAGGCCGATGAGCTTGCGGTTGAAGGCAGTTCGCTGGTCATCGATGCCAGCATTCAGCGTTGTTGTCATGCGTACTAGTGAAGCACCCCGGCCTGTGCAGGCCGTAGGACTCATGACACACACGGCATGAAATCGGCGTGAACACACGACGGCGCGTGCCCATCCGCCGGCCCTGAATGCCCCTCCCTTTCGGTCAACGCCTCGGGAAGGGGACCGGGGCTCTGACCGAAACGCAGGGCGCGGCGTTCAACGCCAGGCCGTCCGCGCCGTCGTGCGCCGCGGCACGCCGGCGCGATGCAGGATCGCAGCGAACCGTGCCGGCTCCAGAAGGTCGGCCCACACCCAGCGCACCACGCGCTCCCCCGTCGAGCGGATCTCGTCCTCGCGCAGCTTCTCCTCGACGACCACCTGCGAGGCCGACTTCCCGCTGAGCTTCTGGGACCGGAGGTACTTCTGCAGGCCGTCGAACTCTCCCACGAGCCGGATCTGGGCCCAGCGGTAGTCGACACGGGCGATGCGCCGCCCGTCCTTGACGATCCAGACCTGGAGCTCCGGCATCTCGAATCCCAGGTCCCACATGAGAGCGCGGCTGAGGGATTCGCCCACGGACTCCGACGCACCCGACGCGAGGTCCAGAACCTGGTTCAGGCGCGCCTGCGCAGCGCGGTTGTCCATCGCGGCGCACAGCCGCCGGAGATCCTCGAGCGTCCGGGTGACCTTCAGCCCGGGACGGCGGGCGAGCACGGCATCCGCGAAGACCAGGCCCTCGGCGAAGCTGAGCCTCGGCACCGTGTCCACGAAGGCCTCGTCGAAGGGCTCGAGGGGCAACGTGAGATCGAGGTGGGGCAGATAGAGGGGAACCGCGGCTGCCGTGGGGAAGCCCAGGTGCTTCGCATCGGGAAACCCCAGCGGGACGGGCCCCGGCTGCTCACGCGTCCGCTCCTGCCACAGGCGCTCCGCCGACTCAGGGTTCCCGTAGAGCATAGGCGGAGGACCCCCGCCCACGGCTGCGCGGCGGTCTGTGCGGTAGCGGACGTGGCTGGGCATGCTCGGGAGCTCGAGCCCCCAGGCGAGCAGCGCGGTCTCGCGGCACAGCACCGGTGCGTTGCCGCCGACGGCGAGCGACGCCGTCGTCATCGCGTAGCGGCCTGCCGCCGTCGCGGCGAACCACTCGTCGATGCCGACGTAGACGCCTCGGCGCAACCGGACGAGGGCCCCCGCGGCGTACGCGCGTGCGAGTCGACGTGGGGTGCGGCCCGTGAGGGCTGAAAGAGAGCTGGCGAAGGCGGTCTGGGGAAATCTCACGGCACCAGCACAGCGTCTCCAGCCGCGCCCCTGGAGGGTCTTGGGGGTGTATGTGGACAACCCCAGCCCCCGCGTCGGCTGCAGAAGGCCCTGCGCTTCGGTCCAGGCCCGGGGAGAGAGACCGTGGCGTTGACCGAAACGCAGGGCGCTGGTGCTGGGGGCGCGCGGACCACGCCGCACGACGACGGGCGCGCACCCGCCGTCGTCCGCTGAGGGCAGCGGCGGGGGCGGCTACAGGACGGGGAGGACCTCAAGGCCGCCGAGGTACGGGCGCAGGGCCGCGGGCACGTTCACGGAGCCATCGGCATTCTGGTGGTGCTCGAGGATGGCCACGATCCAGCGCGTCGTGGCGAGGGTGCCGTTGAGCGTCGCGACGGCGCGCGTCCCCTTGGACGCGCCCTCGGCGTCGAGCACGCGCTCGCGGATGTTGAGCCGGCGGGCCTGGAAGCCGGTGCAGTTCGAGGTCGAGGTCAGCTCGCGGTAGCGGCCCTGGGTGGGGACCCAGGCCTCGCAGTCGAACTTGCGGGCCGCGCTCATGCCGAGGTCCCCGGCGGCGGTGTCGATGACCCGGTAGGGCAGCTCGACCTTGGCGAGCATCTCCTCTTCCCACGCGAGCAGGCGGGCGTGCTCCGCCTCGGCCTCCTCCTGCGGGCAGTAGATGAACATCTCGACCTTGTTGAACTGGTGCACGCGGATGATCCCGCGGGTGTCCTTGCCGTGCGAGCCCGCCTCGCGCCGGTAGCACGAGGACCAGCCGGCGTAGCGGATCGGGCCGCCGGCGAGGTCGAGGATCTCGTCGGCGTGGTAGCCGGCCAGGGCCACCTCCGAGGTGCCCACGAGGTAGAGGTCGTCCTCGGCCAGGCGGTAGATCTCGGCGTCGTGCGCGACGTCAAACCCGGTGCCCTGCATCGTCTCCGGACGCACGAGCGTGGGGGTGATCATCGGGATGAAGCCGTTCTGGACGGCCTGGTCCATGGCCATCTGCAGGAGGGCCAGCTCGAGCCGGGCCCCGACTCCGCGCAGGAAGTAGAACCGCGAGCCGGAGACCTTGGCACCGCGCTCCATGTCGATCGCGCCGAGAAGCTCGCCGAGCTCGAGGTGGTCGCGCGGCTCGAAGCCCTCGGCCGCGAAGTCGCGGGGCGTGCCGACGGTCTTGACGACCGCGTAGTCATCCTCGCCGCCGGCCGGGATGCCCTCGACGATGAGGTTCGGCACGACGCGCATGAGCTCGTCCATCTCGCCCTGCGCCTCGTCGGCAGTGGCCTGCGCGGCCTTGACCTTCTGTGCGAGGTCCTTCACCTCGGCCAGGAGCGCCTGCTTCTCCTCGCCCTTGGCGGCGGCGACCTTCTTGCCGTACACGTTCTGCTGGGCGCGCAGCGACTCGTACTCGGTCAGCGATGCGCGGCGCCGCGTGTCGGCAGCGATGATCGAGTCGACGAGCGCCTCGTCCGCCCCGCGGGCGCGCTGGCTCGCACGGTACTTGTCCGGATTCTCAGTAAGGTCCTTGACGTCGATCACGAGTCCAAGACTAACCGGAGGCGGCAGCACCGCGGGACCGAGGGGCCCGGGCCCGGCGGCCCTGGGGGGCGGATCGGTGCCCGAGCGTGGCGGGATAGAGTGAGAGCATCATGCGCGGGTGGATCATTGCGGGTGCCGTAGCCGCCGCTGGCGGCGTCGCGGTCGCCAGCTGGTGGGGCGTGCGCCGGCTCAAGGAGCAGCACGCCCGCAGCGCCATGGCGGAGCCCGCCGGGCCGCCGCCGGCGGGGCCCCAGCAGGTCGCCGTGGTGCTCAACCCCATCAAGGAGCGCGCCGACGAGGCGCGGATGCTCATCGAGGCCGCCTGCCGCGGGGCCGGCTGGCCGGAGCCGCTCGTCTTCCACACCACCAAGGCCGATCCGGGCTACACCGCCGCGCGCCGGGCGCTCGAGGCGGGGGCCGACGTCGTGATCCCCTGCGGCGGGGACGGGACGGTGCGGGTGGTCGCCGAGGTGCTGGCCGGCACGGACGCCGCCCTCGGGCTCGTTCCCCTCGGGACCGGCAACCTCCTGGCCCGCAACCTCGACCTGGACGTCACGCGGCTCGCGCAGTGCGTCCACACGGCGGTCTTCGGCCGGCAGCGGCGGATCGACACGGCCGCCCTCGTCCTCACCGCCCCGGACGGCACGCGGTCCACCCACACGTTCCTGGTGATCGCGGGCGTGGGCATGGACGCCGAGATCCTCAACGACACGAGCGAGGACCTCAAGCGGGTGGTCGGCTGGATGGCGTACACCGAGGCCGGCATCCGGCACATGCCGGGCCAGCGCCGCCGCCGCGTGGAGATCTCGCTCGACGGCGGCGACTTCCAGACCCGCCGGGTCCGCAGCGTCCTCTTCGCGAACTGCTCGAAGCTGCCCGGCGGGGTGGACTTCATCCCCGACGCGTTCATCGACGACGGCGTGCTCGACGTCGCCGTCATGAGTCCCCGCAGCCTCATCGGCTGGATCGCGATGTACGTGAAGATCATGGTCCAGCACAAGCGGCAGCTGCCCGTCATGCAGTTCTACGGCGCGCAACGGGTCGCCATCCGCGTCCCCGAGCCGATCCAGGCGCAGGTGGACGGCGACGTGGTCGGGTCCGCGACGAGGGTCGACGTCGAGGTGCGCCCCGCGAGCCTGCTCGTGCGGGTAGCCTGACGCACGACGCCGCCCTGCCGCCCGGCGCTGTCCGGCCCGCCTAGGCCTGTGCCGCCACCCGGTAGGCCCGGTCCCAGTCGAGGGTCGCGTCCTCGATGCGGAACAGCTCCCGGGCGGCCTCGCGGAGCTCGTCGGCGCTGCCGAGCGTGCTCCGCTGGACGGTGGATGCCCCGTCCGGCCTGTACGTGCGCACCGCGAGCTCGAGGTTGGCGAGGGTGATCCGCTCGGTCTCGGTGCGGATCGAGGCCATGAGCGAGCGCGTGAACGGCGGAATGTCCGAGGTCGAGACGTACCAGTTGGCGACCTCGAAGTCCGCCCGGGCGTGGGCGCCGAGGTCCACCCCGTACAGCGTGGCCCAGCCCTCCCCGAGCCGCGCCTGGACCACGAGGTCGATCCCGGGGGTGTCGCCGGCGGGCAGGCCGGCGACGGCGACGTCCACGGCGCGGAACGTCCCGAGCGGCGTGGAGACCGCGGAGTCCTCGGGGGCGAGCCCGAGCGGGAGGATGCCCGAGGGGTTAAACCCGCCGAAGCCGGCGTCAACGAGGTAGCGGCGCCCCTCGGCCTCGACGACGGTGGCCTGGTGCGTGCGGGCTGGCGCGCCGGCGCCCGGCCCGCGGCCCCAGTAGACGCGGCACAGGTGGTTCTCGACCCCGTCCACGCCCATCGCCGCGAGGGCGCGGGAGAGCAGCCCTGCACGCTGGAAGCAGTAGCCCCCGCGCCGGCGGTCCACGAGGGCGGCCTCGATGCCCTCGTCCGTGATGTCGACCGCGGACCCGGTGGCCGGGGCCAGGTTCTCGAAGGGGATGGCGCGGGTGTGGTGGGCGTGGACCGCGGCGATGGCCGCGAGCGTGGGGGCGGCGTCGCCGGTGTAGCCGATGCGGCGGAAGTAGGCGGACAGGAAGCGCGCCTCGCCCCCGCTCGTCCTCCCGGCGCCCCCAGTCATCGCGCGGGGGCGCCGAGGATCGCGTCCACCCAGCCGCGCGCGGACGCGAAGGCGTGGTCGGTCACATGGTCCCTGACGAGAGGGCGCGCGCCGTCCGCCCGCGGGTAGGAGCCGAGGAAGCGGATCTGCGGGCTGATGCGGTGCAGGCCTGCGAGCGCGTCGGCGATGCGGGCGTCCTGGATGTGCCCGTCCACGTCGATCGAGAAGAAGTAGTGCCCGAGGTACCGGCCCGTGGGCCGCGACTCGATGCGGGAGAGGTTGACACCGCGGGCGGCGAACTGCTCGAGGATCTCCATGAGCGCCCCGGCCCGGTCCTCCGGAAGGGGCACCGCCACGGACGTCTTGTCCGCCCCGGTGCGCGCCGGCAGCGTCCCCGGCCGGGACACGAGCACGAACCGGGTGACGGCTCCGGGATTGTCGCCGATGTCGGAGGCAAGGACCTCGAGCTCGGGGTGCTCCTCGGCAACGATGGGTGCGCAGATCGCGGCGTCTCCAGGCCGGGAGGCCGGGTCGAGGAGGGCCAGCGCCCCCGCCGCGGTCGAGCTCGCGGCGAGGTGGACGGCGTCGGGCGCGTTCGCCGCCGCCCAGCCGCGGCACTGCGCCCACGCATGGCCGTGCGTGGAGATGCGCCGCAGGTCCGCGGCCCGCGTACCGGGCCGGGCCACGAGCACGAAGGTGATGGGCACGACCTCCTCGCGCACGATCCGCAGCTCGGGGCCCGTGGCGATCGCGTCGAGGGTCGCGGTGACGCCGCCCTCGACCGAGTTCTCGATGGGGACCATCGCCGCGTCCGCCGTGCCGTCCCGGACGGCGTCGAGGGCAGCGTTGACGGTGGTGGCGGGCGTGCGGGCCGCGTCCCGGGCACCGGGGACCTTGAGCAGGGCGGCCTCGGTGAAGGTCCCCTCGGGACCCAGGAAGGTGTACTGCACGGCTCAGAGCACCGTGGGAGGCTGGCCGTTCTCGGCCACGAGCGGCCGGCCCGCGGTGAGCCACGCGTCCATGCCGCCGGCCACGTTGACCGCCGAGTAGCCGTTCGCGACGAGCCACTGGGTGGCCCGGGCCGAGCGGCCGCCGGTGCGGCAGATGACGAGCAGGTCGTCGTCGGGGTCGAGCTCGTCAAGGCGCGCCGGCAGCTGCTCGAGCGGGATGTGCACGGCGCCCTCGGCGTGGCCGGCCTCCCACTCGTAGTCCTCGCGCACATCGAGCAGGGTGCCGTCCGCCGGCAGCGCCTCGACACGGACAGTCTCGAAATCAGACATTCTTCGCCTCCGGAGATGCTTGTCCCTCCAGCCTATAGTGGCCCGGTGACAGTCGACGCCGGGATCGCCGCCCTGGGGGCCGTGGCCCTCCGCGGCGCCCTCCGCTCGGGCGAGCTCTCGGCCCGGGAGGTCGCGGAGCACTTCCTGTCGCGCATCGAGGCGGAGAACCGCCTCCTCGGCGCCTTCCTCACCGTCACCGCGGAGCAGGCGCACGACGCCGCTGCTGCCGCCGACGCGCTGCACGCGCGCCTCGCCCGCTCGGGCCGGCTCGGCGAGCTGCCGCCGCTGCACGGGATGCCCACCGCGTTCAAGGACCTGACCGACGTGGCCGGGGTGCCGACGACGCACGGCTCGGCGGCCCTCGAGGCCCGTCCCGCGCTCGAGGATTCCCCCGTGGTGGCCCTCCTGCGCTCCGCCGGCGCCATCTCCCTGGGCAAGACCCAGGTGCCCGAGTTCGGGCTCACGGCGTACTCGGAGAACCGGATCGCGCCGCCCTCGCGCAACCCGCACGGGCCTGCGCTCAGCTCGGGCGGGTCCTCGGGCGGCTCGGCCGCCGCCGTCGCCGCCGGCCTCGTGCCCTTCGCCCCCGGCTCCGACGGCGGCGGGTCCGTGCGCATCCCCGCCGCCGCGTGCGGGATTGTGGGGCTCAAGGCCGGCCGCGGGCTCGTTCCCGCCGGGCAGAGCGCGGGGGACGCCGCGCGCCTCGTCGTCGCCGGGCCGCTCGCGCGCTCGGCCGAGGATGCCGCGCTGCTCCTCGACGCGCTCATCGCCGGGGCCCCCGCCGCAGGGCCCGAGCGAGGCGACCACGCGCACACCGGACGGCACGCCGGAACGTTCGCGGACGCCGTCGTGCAGGAACCGGGGCGGCTGAGGGTCGCCGTGGGGCTGTCGAGTCCGTGGGACGCGCGCTACCGCATCGAGCCGGAGCCTGAGGCTCTCGAGGCGCTGCGGGCGGGCGCACAGGCGCTGGCCGCGGCCGGGCACCTCGTGGTCGAGGCCGACCCGCGGTTCGACAACCGCTACCCGGACGCGTTCACCGCCGCATGGACGGCGGGGGTCGGGACCGCGAGGATCCGCCCCGAACGCGAGCCGCTCCTAACCCCGCTCACGCGGTCGTTCCGCCGCCGGGCACAGCAGCGCTCCCCCGCGAAGCTCGAGGAGGCGCTGGCCTTCCTGCGCCAGTTCGAGCGCGACATGCTCGCCCAGCTCGCCGACTGGGACGTGCTCCTCTCACCGGCGCTGGCCCAGACCCCGCGGCCGGTGGGCTGGTTCGCAGGCCCCGAATGGCGCGGGACCGCCGACGACGACTACCGCCGCCAGTGCGAGTTCGCGCCCTGGTCCTCCTGGGTGAACGTGTGCGGGCTGCCGGCCGTGGTGGCGACGACGCACTGGACCGCGGCCGGGCTGCCGATGGGCGTCCAGGCGGTGGGGAAACCCGGCTCGGAGAGGCTGCTGCTGCAGGTGGCGCGGATGCTCCACATGCCCTCGCCGGCCCCTGGTCAGCAGCCGGAGCGGCGTCAGTAGCCGGAGCGGCTCGGGGCCATGCTGAGGACGAGGATGAAGACCGCGAGGAACGCGACGGTCAGCGCGATGCCGACGTAGCCCAGGACGAGGCCGGCGAGCGCCATGCCGCGGCCCGCGGGCTCGCGGGCGAGGCCGAGGTGCCCGAGGACCACGGCGGCGATCTGCGGGAGCACGAGGAACCCGAAGCCCACGAACACCGAGATACCGCACACCATCGCGGCGATGCTCAGGCCGCGCGGCGCCGGGGCCGCGTAGTACGGCGTCCGGCCCGGCAGGCCCGGGTAGGGCTGCTGGGCGGGATAGGGCTGCTGGCCCGGGTAGGGCTGCTGGGCGGCCCCGCCCGCGTAGGGCTGCTGGCCGGGGTACCCCTGCATCGGGTAGGCGGGGCCGCCCGGCTGCTGGCCGAACCAGGGAGGCTGCTGCCCGACGGCGGGCTGCCCGGCGGCCGGTTGTCCGCCGGCGGGCTGCTGGAACGTTCCGGGCCGAGGCGGGGCGCCCGGCGGGAGCGGCTGCGTGGGGTTGGAGGGAATCGGCTCGGTGGGGTTGCCGCGGTCCTTGTCCAAGGTGACCGGCGGGACATACGGGGGCGGGGTGTAGCGGGGCCGCTCGGTGCTCCCCGGCTCCGGGGCCTCGGTCCCCTCCGGCTGGCCCTCCTGCGGCGCGCCCTGGTCCCGGCGCTCCGACTGCTCCGACATCAGATGCCCCCTCCGCTCCATGCCTTCGACGTGCTCCCAGCCTACCCGCCGGCGCCGCCGGAAGGCTTGCGAGAACTGTCGGTACCGGGTGCCATGCTCGGCCCATCTCAGCGGAGGGGGAATGACGATGTCCAGCACGTACCCAGCAGCACCTTCCACCCGGCCGCGCCGCCACCAGGGCGCGGTGCCGCCGTACCTGCTCGAGCGCCTCGCGGGCTTGCGTGAACGGCGGGCGCGGGCGCTCTCGGGCGAGGGACCCGCCAACGGATTCGCGGCGGACACGCGCGGGATCGAGTCCGTCGCCGAGCTCGCGCGCCGGACGCTGCTCGAGGACGCCCGGCTCCGCGAGCGGCGCCGGGGGCGCCCGCTCGGGGACCAGCGCGGCCTCCGCGCGGCACCGGGAGCCCTCCACCGTGAGATCAGCGATGCGGAGACCACGGAGGAGCTGCCCGGCCGGCTCGTGCGCAAGGAGGGACAGGATCCTGTGGCGGACGCCGACGTCAACCGGGCCTACGACGGGCTCGGCGAGACCTACCGGTTCCTCGAGCAGGTCCTCCACCGCTCGAGCGTCGACGGCGCGGGGCTCGCGCTCGAGGGGACCGTGCACTACGGCGTTGGCTACGACAACGCGTTCTGGGACGGATCCCGCATGGTCTTCGGCGACGGCGACGGCACGGTGTTCTCGTCCTTCACGGGCTCGCTGAGCATCGTCGCCCATGAGCTCGGCCACGGGCTCCTGCAGCACACCACCGACCTCGCGTACGAGGGCCAGTCCGGGGCCCTCAACGAATCCTTCGCGGACGTGTTCGGCGTGCTCGTGGACCAGTTCTCACGCGGCGACACGGTGGAGACGGCGACGTGGATCGTGGGGCACGGGATCTTCCTGCCCGGCATCAAGGGGGTGGGGGTGCGGTCCCTGAAGGCGCCCGGCACCGCCTACGACGACCCTGCCCTGGGCAGGGACCCGCAGCCGGCCCACATGGACGGGTACGTGCGCACCCGCGAGGACAACGGCGGTGTGCACCTGAACTCCGGCATCCCCAACCGGGCCTTCTACCTCGCCGCCGAGGCCCTCGGGGGCCACGCGTGGGAGCGCGCCGGCCGCGTCTGGTTCGAGGCCATTGCCACGGGCAGGCTCCCCGTCGACGTCGACTTCCGCGGATTCGCGCGGGAGACTGTGCGTGTGGCCCGGGCGCTGTTCGGGCGGGAGTCGGCCGAGGAGAAGGCCGTGCGCGCCGGATGGCGCGGCGTCGGGATCACGGTGCGGCTCTCGGAGAACGGTGCCCGATCGCCGAGGAAGGGGGCCGCGCCAAGACGCCAGGAGGGGCGATGAAGGTCGAGGTCATCCGCTCCGGCGGCGTCGCCGGCATCCCGCGGCGCGGCCGGGTCGAGTTCCGGGTGCGCGGGCCACGGGAGCCCGCCGACACCGAGTGGGCCTCCCTCTACAGGGCTGCACGCAGCGAGCGGCGGCGGCTGCCCGACACCCCGGCTGCGCAGCCCGCCCCCCGCGTCCGGGACGCCTTCTGTTGGACGCTGAGGTTCGGACGCGAGCGGTTCGAGGTCCCCGACGCCACGCTGCAGGGCGCCCTCCGCGAGCTGGCGGAGAAGGTCCTCGCGGAGGGCCGGTAGCGCCCGTCGGCCGGGAGGCAGGCGAAATCTTCACCGAGTGGCCACCCTTTGTTGGCCTTCTCTGCAAAGCTAGGCACATGGCGAACCGAGCAGGCACCGTAGCCCTCCCCAGCGACCTCGTGGACATCACCGCGCTCCTCGACGCGTACTACGACGTGTCCCCGGACCTGAGCGACCCCGGCCAGCGCGTGGCCTTCGGGACCTCCGGCCACCGCGGCTCGAGCCTCAAGGCCTCCTTCAACGAGAAGCACATCGCCGCCATCACCCAGGCGATCGTGGAGTACCGTGCGGGCCAGGGCATCCGGGGCCCCCTCTTCCTCGCGAAGGACACGCACGCCCTCTCCGAGCCGGCCACCAACACCGCGCTCGAGGTCCTCGCCGCGAACGGCGTGCAGGTCCTGGTCGATGCCCGCCACGGCTACACGCCCACGCCGTCCGCGAGCCACGCGATCCTCAAGTACAACGCCGGACGCGGCGAGGACGACCCGGGCCGGGCGGACGGGATCGTGGTCACTCCGAGCCACAACCCGCCCTCGGACGGCGGCTTCAAGTACAACCCGCCGCACGGCGGCCCCGCGGACACGGATGCGACCGGGTGGATCGCCGACCGGGCCAACGAGCTCCTCGAGGCGGACCTCGCGGGCGTGCGGCGCATCCAGCTCGCCGACGCGCTCGCCGCGGACTCCACCGGCCAGTTCGACTTCCTCTCCTCCTACGTCGACGATCTGCCCCTCGTGCTCGACATCGAGGCGATCCGCAACGCCGGGGTCCGCATCGGCGCCGACCCGATGGGCGGGGCGTCGGTGGACTACTGGGGCGAGATCGGCGAGCGCCACCACCTCGACCTCACGGTCGTGAACCCGACCGTGGACCCGCAGTGGGCGTTCATGACCCTGGACTGGGACGAGAAGATCCGCATGGACTGCTCGTCGCCGTTCGCCATGGCCTCGCTCATCCAGAAGGTCTCGCAGGGCGCCGGCTACGACATCGCGACCGGCAACGACGCGGACGCCGACCGGCACGGCATCGTCACTCCCGACGCCGGCCTCATGAACCCGAACCACTACCTCTCGGTGGCGATCGACTACCTCTACCGCCACCGCACCGGCTGGCGCCCGGACACCGTGGTGGGCAAGACGCTCGTGAGCTCGTCGATGATTGACCGCGTGGCCGAGGGCCTCGGCAAGAAGCTGGTCGAGGTGCCCGTCGGCTTCAAGTGGTTCGTGCCCGGGCTGCTGTCGGGCCAGGGTGCGTTCGGCGGTGAGGAGTCCGCGGGGGCGAGCTTCGTCAAGCGGGACGGCGGCGTCTGGACCACCGACAAGGACGGCATCCTCCTGAACCTCCTGGCCTCGGAGATCAGGGCCGTGACGGGGAAGTCGCCGAGCGAGCTCTACGGCGAGCTGACCGCGAAGTACGGGTCGCCGTCGTACGCAAGGATCGACGCCGCGGCGACCCGGGAGCAGAAGGCGAAGCTCGGCAGGCTGTCCGCGAGCGACGTCACGGCGACCGAGCTCGCCGGCGAGCCCATCACCGCCAAGCTCACGGAGGCCCCCGGCAACGGCGCCAAGATCGGCGGCCTGAAGGTCACGACCGAGAACGCCTGGTTCGCCGCACGCCCGTCCGGGACCGAGGACGTGTACAAGATCTACGCCGAGTCCTTCAAGGGCGACGACCACCTCAAGCAGGTCCAGGCCGAGGCGAAGGCACTCGTCGACTCCGTCATCGCCTGACCTTCTGAAAGCCACCACCTGAAGGTCAGCTTCTGAAGGTCACCTTCTGAAGGTCACCTTCTGGGGGCCATCTCCTGCGGGTCATCGCTTGACGCGACCCACAGGAGGTGGCCCCCAGATCGTGGGTGACCGCGGTCATATCCTTAGCATGGGTAATGAGTTATGCTAAGTACCGATGACTCCCCCGAACCTCACTGACGCCGCCCCCGACACCTCTGCCTCCCCCGACATCCTCGAGCTCGCCGCGGAACTGCGCGTCGCGATCATGCGCACGTCCCGGATCCTGCGCACGCAGGCGACGAGCGACGTGGTGAGCCCCGGCCAGAACTCGGTGCTGTCCGTCCTGGGGAAGCGCGGCCCGCTCACGATGCGCCAGCTTGCTGACATCGAGCACGTGCAGGCACCCAGCATGACGCGCACGGTGAACCACCTGTGCGAGGGCGGGTTCGTGGCCCGGACGGAGCACCCGACCGACGGGCGGCTCGTGGTGGTCGGGCTCACCGACGCCGGCCGCGCAGTCCTCGAGGAATCCCGGCGGCTGCGGGCCGCATGGCTCGCGAGCCGCCTCGATGCGCTCCCGCCCGGTGACCAGGCCGCCCTGCACCGCGCCGCCGAGCTGCTGCTGGAGATGACCGCCCGATGACCAGCATGTTCCGCGCACTCCAGCACCCGAACTACCGCCTCTGGGCTGCCGGCGCCCTCGTCTCCAACGTGGGGACCTGGATGCAGCGGGTGGCCCAGGACTGGCTCGTCCTGACCCAGCTCACGAACCACGACGGCGCGGCAGTGGGCATCACCACCGGTCTGCAGTTCCTGCCGATCCTGCTCCTCGGCCCCTACGCCGGCCTTCTCGGCGACCGTCTCGACAAGCGCAAGCTCCTCTTCGCCACGCAGACCGCGATGGGGCTGCTCGCGCTCGTGCAGGGCGTCCTCGTTCTGAGCGGCGCGGCCCAGCTGTGGCACATCTACGCGATCGCGCTGCTGCTCGGGGTGGCGAGCGCATTCGATGCCCCGCCGCGCCAGGCCTTCGTCTCGGAGCTCGTGGGCCGCGCCGACGTGCCCAACGCCGTGGCGCTCAACTCGGCCTCCTTCAACCTTGCGCGGCTTGCCGGTCCCGGCGTCGCCGGTGTGCTGATCGGCCTCATCGGCACGGGCTGGGTGTTCATGCTCAACGCCGCAACCTTCCTCGGCGTCCTCTTCTCGCTCACGCGGCTGCGGGTGGACCTCCTGCACCGCACCCCGCCGCTTCCACGGGGCAAGGGCCAGATCATGGCGGGCGTCCGGTACGTCCGCACCGAGCCGAGGATCCTGCTCATCCTGGTGATGGCCGGGCTCGTCGGCACGTTCACGCTCAACTTCCAGGTCACCAATGCGCTCATGGCAGCCGACGTGTTCCACACCGGCGCCGACGCCTACGGCTTCCTCGGTTCCATCCAGGCGATCGGAACGCTCGGGGGCGCGCTCCTGGCGGCGCGGCGGAAGCAGCCGCGGCTTACGCTGCTCGTGGGGGCCGCGGTGGGGCTCGGCGTCGCCACGATCGTCGCGGCCGCCATGCCCAGCTACCTCTCGTACGCCGTGGTGCTCGTGTTCGTCGGCGTCTCGGCGCTGACGTTCCTCAACAGCGCCAACACCATCGTCCAGCTCACCACCGAGCCCCAGTACCGCGGCCGGGTCCTCGCCCTGTACATGGCGGTGATCCAGGGCGGCACGCCGATCGGGGCACCGCTCGTGGGCTGGCTTGCGAACGCGGTCGGCACGCGCTGGGCCGTGCTGGCCGGTGGGCTCGCCGCGCTCGTGGCCGGTGCCGTGGGCGTCTGGGCGCTGGCGCGCTGGGGAGAGGGCACGTTCCGCGAGCAACTCCGCGCCGTCTGGGCCGAACGGCGCGCAGCCCGCGCCGCTTCCGCCCTCGCCTCCCCGGGCACCCCGGACGCGGGGTCACCTTCCGCCGTCCCGGGGTCACCTTCCGCGCACGACGCCGAGCCCGCGCCGCAGCCGCCGACGGCACCGGCCCGCGACACGGCCGCCGAAGCCCTGTCGCCGGCGCCCCAGTGCGGCCCGTCGCTGCGGCTCCCGCGACGGCCGCCGGCGACGACGACTGGCTCACAGCCCGCGGTCGCCCCGAGGAACTAGCGGCTCCCAGCAGGGAGGGGCCAAGGCACGCGGATGTGACCCCGGGTGCGCCGAGAGGTGACCCCGCGTCCAACCAGACGTGACCCCGCGTCCAACGAGACGTGACCCCGCGTGCGCCGAGACGTGACCCCGGGTGCGCCGAGAGGTGACCCCGCGTCCAACCAGACGTGACCCCGCGTTGGGTCGGAGGCGTGGGCACGGCCCGGGGGGACACAGAAGGACCTGGCCGCCGGCCCCTCACGGGGCAGGCGGCCAGGTCCTCGGGGGAGTCGGGGGTCAGACGGTCTCGACGACGTCCTCGTAGGCGAACTTGGTCTTCGCGGGGCCCCACGCGTCCTCGCCCGGACGGCCGATGTTGACCACGAGGAAGCTCTTGCGCCCGCCCTCGGGGAAGAAGTCGGCGTCGATCGCGGAGAAGTCCGCGCCGGTCATCGGGCCGGCGGCGAGGCCCAGCGAGCGCACGGCGAGGATGAAGTACCCAGCCTGGAGGTGCGCGTTGTCGCGGCCGGTGCCGTAGCGGACCACGTCGTCGTCGAACATCGACTTCAGCCCGGCGGCCTGCGGGAGGAACGTCTCGAAGCGCTCGTGCCACTCGGTGTCGAAGGACAGGACGGCCACGAGCGGCGCGGCGAGGGTCTTGGCCTGGTTGCCGCGGCTCAGGTGGGACACGAGGCGCTCGCGCGCCTCGGGCGAGCGCACGTAGGTGACCCGCATCGGCTGGTTGTTGAACGCGGTCGGGCCGAACTTCGCGAGCTCGTAGATCGCCTGCGCCTGCTCGTCGGTCACCTCACCGGTGAACGTGTTGGCGGTGCGGGCCTCGACGAAGAGGGCGTTGACGGCGTCGGCGTCGAGCGCAGCTTCCTGATGGGCGATGCTCATGCATGTCTCCTCACGGCGGCCCGGCGGCCGCCCTCATCAACCTCACAACCGGGGCCGGCGCCCGGAGCATCCCGTCCGGCGGGGTGATGTTGCTTACATTCCGGTCCAGCCACTCGGCTGGTGGCGCGGACGACGCCGCCCGCTCGCCTCGCGCGCGGAGCCGCCGCCCGCCGTCGTGCGCGCCGCAGCGCCCGCGATGGCGGCCCCGACCAGCGAGTAGGATGTCCCCCGATATTCCCGCTCCCCCCGCTCGGAAGGCGCCGCATGAGCATGCTCGGAACCAGATGGAAGCTCCACGGCGACGGCCGCTCCGTCCGTCCCGGCGAGGTGGTGGCGCCGGGCGAGCGGCTCGCGTGGCCGATCACCATCGGCGTGGGCCTCCAGCATGTCGTGGCGATGTTCGGCGCGACGTTCCTCGTGCCGATCCTGACGCACATGCCGCCGGCGACGACCCTGTTCTTCTCGGGCATCGGCACGCTCCTGTTCCTCGTCCTCACGCGGGGGCGGGTGCCGAGCTACCTGGGGTCCTCGTTCGCGTTCATCGCCCCGATCCTGGCCTCGCAGCAGCAGTTCGGCGTCGCGGGGGCGCTCGGCGGCGTGGTCGTGGCCGGCGCGGTGCTCGCCGCCGTGGGCGCCGTGGTGCAGGCGTTCGGGGCGCACTGGATCAACGTGGTCATGCCCCCGGTGGTCACCGGCACGATCGTGGCGCTGATCGGGCTCAACCTCGCTCCCGCGGCGAAGCAGAACTTCGACGCCGCGCCCGTCACGGCACTCGCCACGCTGCTGGCGATCATCCTCGTCTCCGTGCTCTTCCGAGGGATCCTGGGCAGGCTGAGCATCCTGATCGGCGTGGTGGTCGGGTACCTCGTGGCCGTGTGGCGCGGCGAGGTGGACTTCACGAAGATCGACGCCGCCGCGTGGATCGGGCTGCCGCACTTCCAGACCCCTGCCTTCCACCTCGGCGTGCTCGGCCTGTTCGTGCCGGTGGTCCTCGTGCTCGTCGCCGAGAACGTGGGGCACGTGAAGAGCGTCGCCGCGATGACGGGGGCGAACCTGGACGACATGGCCGGCCGGGCGCTCATGGCGGACGGCGCCGCGACCGTCCTCGCGGGCCTCGGCGGCGGCTCGGGTACCACCACGTACGCGGAGAACATCGGCGTCATGGCGGCGACCAAGGTCTACTCGACTGCGGCGTACTGGGTCGCGGGCATCACCGCGCTGCTGCTGAGCTTCTCCCCCAAGTTCGGCGCGCTCATCGCCACCGTCCCCGCCGGCGTGCTCGGCGGCGCGGCCACCATGCTCTACGGCATGATCGGCGTGCTCGGGGTCAAGATCTGGGTGCAGAACAGGGTCAACTTCTCCAACCCGGTGAACATCACCACGGCGGCGGTGGCGCTCATCGTCGGCATCGCGGACTACACGTGGAAGGTGGGCGACCTGGCCTTCGCGGGCATCGCGCTCGGCTCCGCGGCCGCCCTCGTCGTCTTCCACGGCATGAGCGCGCTCGCCCGCTGGCGGGGCACCGCGACCGACGACGCCACCGAGCCCGCCGTCCGCAGCCACTGAGCCGCGGCGTGGCCGGCTGCTGGAAGAATGGGCCCCATGGCTGACACCCCCGCGGAAGAGCTCGTCCAACTCGTCGACGAGGACGGCACCCTCCTGGGCACCGCCCCGAAGGCGACCGTGCACACCGAGAGCACGCCGCTGCACCTCGCGTTCTCGTGCCACGTGTTCGGTTCCGACGGCCGCGTGCTCGTGACCCGCCGGGCCCTGGCCAAGAAGACCTGGCCCGGGGTCTGGACCAACGCGTTCTGCGGGCACCCGGCCCCGGGCGAGCCGTTCGAGGAGGCCATCCGGCGGCGCGCCGAACAGGAGCTCGGCCTCGAGGTCGGCTCGATCGAGCCGGTCCTGCCCGACTTCCGCTACCGGGCCGTGGACGCGTCCGGGATCGTCGAGTACGAGGTCTGCCCGGTCTTCCGCGCCGTGGCCGCCTCCGATCCCCGGGCGAACCCGGACGAGGTCGCCGAGTGGGCCTGGTCCGACCCGGCCGACTTCCGCGCCGCCGTCGCGGCCGCGCCCTATGCGTTCAGCCCGTGGCTCGTCATGCAGCTCGACGCCCTGGCCGCGCAGGGCGAGTAGGAGTCCCCCGGCGGGGGGGACCCCAGGTTTCGGTCAGAGCCCCGCGCTTCAGCACGGGGCTCTGACCGAAAGCCCGGGCAGAATCTGCCGAGGAGCCGCGTCAGGCGCCGGCGAGGAGCTCCGCCACGGCGCGGCGGACGTACTGGGCGGCATGGGCGATGGCCTCGGCAGGGGTCGGGGCGAGGTCCACGAGCGCGCCGGCGGCCTCGATGCCGTGCTCGGCGAGCTGCTCCGGCTCGGCGAGGATGCGCCCGGCCACCGCGATGACGGGGATGCCCCGGTCCCGCGCCCGGTCTGCAAGCGCGATCGGCGCCTTGCCCGTGAGCGACTGCCCGTCGAGCGAGCCCTCCCCCGTGATCACGAGGTCTGCCTCGGCCAGGCGCGCGTCGATCCCCACGAGCTCGGCCACGAGGTCGAAACCGCTTTCGAGCCGCGCCGCCGTGAAGGCGAGGAACGCCGCGGGGAAGCCGCCGGCCGCGCCGGCACCGGGGACGTCGACGTCCCGTCCCGTCGCCTCGGCGAGCAGCTTCGCCCAGGTGCGCAGGCCGGCGTCGAGCGCCGCCACCGTGTCAGGGTCCGCGCCCTTCTGCGGCCCGAAGACGTGCGCCGCGCCGTCCGGCCCGACGAGCGGGTTGCGGACGTCGACGGCGATGCGCAGGGTGGCGGCCGCGAGCCTGGGGTCGAGGGCGGACGCGTCGAGTGACGCGACCTCGGCGAGCGCAGCCCCGCCGAGCGGCACGACGTTCCCGGCCGCGTCGAGCGGCCGGAGCCCCAGGGCGCGCAGGGCGCCGGAGCCGCCGTCGGTCATCGCCGAGCCGCCGAGCCCGAGCACGATCTCCGTGGCCCCGGCGTCCAGGGCCGCCGCGATGAGCTGCCCGGCACCGTAGGAGTGGGCGCGGCCGGCGGTCTCCGGGTCCGGCTCGGAACCGAGCGCGGCGAGCCCGGAGGCCTGCGCGGTCTCGATGACGGCAGTGGTGCCGCGCAGCGCCCACGCGGCCCCGACGGGCTTGATCAGCGGACCGGTCACGGCGCGGATGCGCTCCTCGAAGCCCGCGGCGACGGCCGCCTCGAGGGTGCCCTCGCCGCCGTCGGCCACGGGGACGCGGACGATCTCGGCGTCGGGGTACACGCTCAGGGCGCCCTCCGCCATGGCGTCGGCGGCCTCGGCGGCGGTGAGGGAGCCTTTGAACTTGTCCGGGGCGATGAGGATGCGCACGCCCCTATCCTGCCAGTACCCGCTGACACAATGTCCCCATGGAGACCAATCGCGTCGAGGCCTTCAGCGACGGCGTGCTCGCCATCGCCATCACCATCATGGTGCTCGAGCTCAAGACCCCCGAGACCCCGGACCTCCACGGCCTCGCCGCGGTGCTGCCCACGCTGCTCACCTATGTGCTCAGCTTCGTGTACATCGGCATCTACTGGACCAACCACCACCACCTGATGCACCTCACCCGCAGGGTCGACGGGGGCGCGCTGTGGGCCAACCTGAACCTGCTGTTCTGGCTGTCGGTGGTCCCGTTCACCACGCGCTGGATGGACGAGAGCAGCCTCGCGGAGCTGCCCGTGCTCGTGTACGGGATCAACCTGCTGGCCGCCGCGGTCTCCTACACGATCCTGCAGACCCGGCTCATCCGCCTCCAGGGCGCCGGGAGCCGGCTCGCGCGGGCCATCCGGAACGATGTGAAGGGCAAGTGGTCCATGGCCCTCTACGTCCTCGGGTGCGCCGGGGCGTTCGTGTCCACGTGGATCAGCGTGGCCGCCTACGTGGCGGTGGCGGCGCTGTGGATCGTGCCCGACCGGCGGATCGAGCGGGCCGTCGCCGAGGGCGCCGCGACGGGCGACGACGGCAGCTGAGGGCGGCGCGGCCCTCGCCGCCGCGCCGGGGACCCCGCAACGGGGCGCCAAGGACCGCACAAGTGAGCGCCAGGGACCCCTCAGCGGGCGGGCGGGGGCCAGGCGCCGCGCCCCAGGAGCACCTCGCGCAGCACGTCGGCGCGGTCCGTGACGAGCCCATCCACGCCGGCGTCCAGGAGCCGGTGCATGTCCGGGGCCTCGTTGACGGTCCACACGTGCACCTGCAGGCCGAGCCGGTGGGCGCGCGCAACGAACCCGGGCGTCACCACCTGCAGGCCCCAGAAGTGCTCGGGCACCTGGAGCGCGCCGATGCCCCCGAGCGCGCGGCGCAGCAGCGCCTCAGGAAGGGGCGCTCCGAGGAGCCGCATCAGCCCGGCGGACTCGATGCCGGACGAGGACGCCACCGGACGCGAGAGCCGGGACAGCACCGCCCGCCGGCGGGCGTCGGAGAACGAGGTGACGAGCACCCGGTCGTGCAGGCGCATCCGCTCGATGAGCCCGGCGAGCGGCACCACGGCGCCGGCGGACTTCACGTCCACGTTGAAGGACGCCTCGGGGAGCTCCTCGACGAGCTCGGCGAAGAGCGGCACGCGCTCGGAGGCACCGATCCGGGCGGCCGCCACGGCCGCGAGGTCCAGCTCGGCCACGGCTCCGGTCCGGTCCGTGACGCGGTCGAGCCGCTCGTCGTGGAAGGCGACCAGCGCGCCGTCGCGCGTCGCCCGCACATCTGTCTCGAGGTGGGTGAATCCGAGGTCCCACGCCGCGCGGAACGCGGTGAGCGTGTTCTCGAGCCCTTCGGGGGAGAACCCGCGGTGCGCGAAGGCCATGGGGGCCGGGTGGAAGAACGGCACGGCCCCACGCTACCGCCACCCGAGTAGGCTGGCGCCATGGAGCTGAGCGCCGCGAGCCGCGAGTACTTCCGCACGCTGCCACGACGGCGGGTCGCCGCCGGCCTGGTGATCCGCGACGGGGAGGGCTGCGTCCTCGCCGTCAAGCCCAACTACCGGGACGGCTGGCTGCTGCCCGGCGGGACGGTGGACCCGGGCGAGGCCCCGCGCAAGGCCGCCCGCCGCGAGGGCCGCGAGGAGCTCGGGCTCGACATCGAGCCCGGGGCCCTGCTGCTGATCGCCCATTCGGCCTTCCCGGCCCCCGTCGGGGACGGGCTGAGCTTCCTGTACGACGGCGGATCGCTGCCCCCCGGCGCCTCCGTCTCGCTCCAGGAGGAGGAGCTCACCGAGTGGCGGTTCGTGCGGGCCGATGAGTTCGAGGAGTACTTCGGCGACCACGGGGCGCGGCACATCGAGGCCGCGCTCACGGGGCTCGCGGAGGCCCGCACGCTCGAGCTCGAGGACGGCGTCGAGGTCCTGTGAGGCAGTTCAGCCAGGTCGACGTCTTCACCTCCGAGTTCCTGCGCGGCAACCCCGTGGCCGTGGTGCACGGCGCCGACGGCATCCCCGACGAGGAGATGGCCGCGTTCGCGCGCTGGACCAACCTCTCGGAGACGACCTTCCTCCTCGCCCCCACGCAGCCGGGCGCCGACTACCGCCTCCGCATCTTCACCCCGGGCGGCGAGCTGCCCTTCGCGGGCCACCCGACGCTCGGCTCGGCCCGTGCGTGGCTCGAGGCAGGCGGGGTGCCGGCGGCCGAGGGGCGGATCGTCCAGGAGTGCGGCGTGGGCCTCGTGACGGTCAGGGACGACGGCGGGCGCCTCGCCTTCGCTGCCCCGGAGCTCCTGCGCTCGGGGCCCGTGGACCCGGCCGAGCTGGCCGTTATCGCGGCCTCGCTGGGGCTCGCCCCCGAGGAGGTCGTGGACGCCGCGTGGGTGGACAACGGGCCGGGGTGGGTCGGGCTCCTCCTGCGCGACGCGGACACGGTGCTCGGCCTCCGCCCGGACTTCGCCGCCATGGGCGCCTACCAGGTGGGCGTGATCGGCCCGCGCCCGGATGGGGATCCGGCCGCGTTCGAGGTGCGGGCGTTCTGCCCCGACCTCGCCGTCCCGGAGGATCCCGTCACCGGCAGCCTCAATGCCGGGCTCGCGCAGTGGCTCATCGCGGGCGGCCGCGCCCCGCGCTCCTACGTGGCGCAGCAGGGGACGGTCCTCGGCCGGCGCGGGCTGGTCAGGATCACCGCGGACGGTGCGGACGTCTGGGTCGGCGGGGACACGGTGATGGGTGTCCGCGGTCAGGTCGCGCTCTAGTCGAGAAGCTCCTCGGGCTCGGTGACGACGTCCACCATCGCCTCGCCCCGGAGCACGGTGATCTCCGTGCGCCGGCCGATCGCCTCGGCGAACATGTGGCGCTGGAGCGACTGGGCGTCCTTGAGGGGCTCGCCGTTGATGGCGAGCAGGAGGTCGCCGCGCCGGATGCCGCTGGACTCGGCCGGGCTTCCGCCCACAACCTCGGCGACGCGCAGCGCCCGTCGCGTCCCCGTCCGCGCTGCCCATCGCGCCTCGAGCGGGGTCGGCACGCTCACGAGTCCCAGATAGGCGCGGCGCACCCGCCCGTCGAGGCGGAGGGAGTCGAGGATCCGCCGCGTCGTGGCGTTCACCGGCACGGCGAGGCCGAGGCCGAATCCGGCCACGGCGGTGTTGATCCCGACCACGCGGCCCCGCGAGTCGGCGAGGGCCCCGCCGGAGTTGCCCGGGTTGAGCGCGGCATCAGTCTGGATGACGTCCTCGATGAGCCGTGAGGCCGTGCGGCCGCGGGCCGGGATGGACCGCCCGAGGGCGCTGACCACGCCGGCGGTGACGCTGCCCTCGAGGCCGAGCGGGCTGCCCACCGCGACCACCAGGGAGCCGACCAGCAGCGTGTCCGCGTCGCCGAACTCCGGCGGTTCTGGCACGTCGATGCTGCTGCGCAGGACGGCGAGATCGGAGAGGGGGTCGCGGCCCACCACCGCGAAGGGCCCCGCCGTGCCGTCGGCGAACGCCACCTGACCGCGGCCGAGCCGCCCGACCACGTGGGCGTTCGTCACGAGGTGCCGCTCGGCGCTGAGCACGACGGCGCTGCCGGCCCCCCGCTCGGTGCGCACCGAGGCGACGCGGGGGGTCAGGTGCCGGGCCACGCCGGTGACGACCCGGGAGTACGCGTCCATGGCCGGCTCCTCGGCTGGACGGCCGGCGTCACGGTCTTCGCTCATGCTCCTGCAACGCTTCAGGGACCGGGCCCCATGCCCGGTATCGCGCGGGGCGAACGGTGCCGCAGCAGATCCTCCGCGAAAGCTTGTTTGGATCACGCGTGTGCAGGGAAAGAGTGGACCGCTGTACAACTCACCGTTGTACATCCGACCTTAGGAGATCACCGTGCTGCTCTGGATTGCACTCATTCTGTTCGTCCTCTGGCTCCTCGGATTCATCGCGCTTCCGAGCCTCGGAGGCATCGTCCACATTCTCATCGTGCTTGCTGTCATCGCCCTGATCGTCCACTTCGTCACACGGCGCAGGGCGGTCTGACCGGCCGAGCCGGAGCCACGGGCCCCGCTCCCGCCATAATGGAGGCATTCGAATCTGAATGCTGGGCGATCAAAGGGAGTTGTCGATGAAGCTGTTCATCTGGGGCATCGTGATGCTGGCCATCTTCGTTCTGGGTCTGCTGGTGGACATCGGCGGCGGCGTCTACATGTTTCTGTGGGCCGCGCTCATGCTGATGATCATCGGCTCGATGAAGCTGTCGCACCGGCGCGCGTGACGCGGTAGCGGCCCCGGCCGGGCAGCGGACCGGCTTCACGGATCCAGGACGAGGCTGGCGGAGAGGGCCATGGGCGGGGAGACCCGCCCATGGCCCTCTCTGCTGTCAGCGCGCCTGCTGTCAGCGCACCTGCTACCGGGCCAGGCTGCCGGGCCGCGGCGCCCGGCCGACGCCCCCCGCGGCGAGCTTTCGCTCGAGGACCTGGGCGACGCCGTCGTCCTCGATGCCGGGGGCGTGCAGTTCCGTCGCGGCGAGCGCCTCGGGGTGCCCCGACGACATCGCATACCCCTCGCCGGCCCAGGCGAGCATCTCGACGTCGTTCGGCATGTCCCCGAAGGCGACCACCTCGGCGGGGACGATCCCGAGCGCGTGCGCGTACTCGGCCAGGGTCACGGCCTTGTTGACCCCGAGCGGGGCCATCTCGAGCATGGTCAGGTCCACGGCCGAGTGCGTGATCGAGACGAGGTGCGAGACGTGCGGCGCCACCACCCGCAGGTACTCCTCGGCGGTGATGCCCTCGATCTTCGCCATGAACTTCACCACCTCGTCCCCCGGGACCAGCTCGGCGAGGTCGCCGTGGCGGACCTGGTCCAGCAGGGCCCGGTGCCGGGGCTCGGCGAACGCGGTCTCCATGACGAACTCGGCCGGGGTCTCCGCCGCGAACGCGGTCTCGGGGAACAGCCCCTGGATGATTCCGCGCACCTCGAGCATCGTCTCGCGGTGGATCGCCTCCGAGGAGACCACGGACATCGTCTCGAGGTCGTAGACGAGGGCGCCGTTCGAGCAGATCACCCGCCCGGCGTGGCCGAGCTGCTCGCTCAGAGGGGTGAGCCACCGCGCCGGGCGCCCGGTGACGAAGACGAGCTCGACGCCGGCCTGCTCGCACGCGTGCAGGGCCTGCACCGTGCGCTCGGTGATCCGCCCGTCCCGGCGCAGGATCGTGCCGTCGATGTCGCTGGCCACGAGCCGCATGAGCCGCTCCACGGGGTTCCCGCCCCCGTCCGCGCCGGGCATGTCAGCGCACCTCGTACGTGCAGGTGATGGTCGCGGTCGCGAGCTCGTGGGCGGCGACGTCCCGCAGGACCCGCGATCCCTTGCTGCGCGGGGTCCCCGGCACGCTGCCGACGTCGAGGGCGTGCACGGTGAACACGTACCGGTGGGGTCCCGAGCCGCGCGGCGGCGCGGCCCCGACGAAGCCGGTGAAGCCGGCGTCGTTGAGGAGCTCGAGGCAGCCGTTGGGGAGCCCGGCCTCGGAATCGGCCGGCCCCATGCCGTCCGGGGCGCCGCCGGCGCCCTCGGGCAGCTCGTCGACCTCGGCCGGGATGTTCACCACGGCCCAGTGGCAGAAGCTGCCCGCCCGCGGGGCGTCCGGGTCCATGACGGTCACGGCGAAGCTGCGCGTCCCCTCGGGCGCGCCGCTCCAGGCCAGCTGGGGCGAGAGGTCCTGCCCGTCGAGGCCGAAGTACGCGCTCGTCTGCGGGCGCGGCAGCTCCGCGCCGTCCACGAGGTCCTGGCTCCTGAGCGAGAACGGTTCCGGGCTCATGACGCTCCTCCCGTGCGGATCTCGGCGCGCGACGGCGGGTTGGCACCGGGGCGCGAGACGGTCACCGCGGCGGCGCGCGCGGCGAAGTCGAGCATGCGGCCGAGCTCTGCGGCGTCGAGGCGGCGCAGCTCGGGGCGGCGCTGGGCGCCGTCGAGCTCGCGGTCCACGATGGCCGAGAGCAGCGCGGCCATGAAGGAGTCGCCCGCCCCGACCGTGTCCGCGACGCGCACCCTTGGGGCCTGCGCCGAGGCCTCGCCGTCCCGGCACACCGCCCATGGCCCCTCGGCGCCTCGGGTCACGACCACGAGCGCGGGCCCCTCGGGGGCGCCCAGGCCCAGCCAGCGGCGGGCGGAGTCGAGGGGGTCAGCGCCCGGGTAGAGCCAGGCGAGGTCCTCGTCCGAGGCCTTGACCACGTCGGCGAGGGCCACGAGCCGCTCGACCCGGCCGCGGACCACATCGGCGTCCGTGGTGATGGTCGGGCGGCAGTTCGGGTCGAAGGAGATGGTGGCGCGGGGCCGGGCGCGCTCCACGGCCCGCAGCACCTGGTCCGCGCCGGGCTCGAGGACCGCGGCGATCGAGCCGGTGTGCAGGAGGGTCGTGGGGCCCAGGAGCCCCTCGAGCCGGTCCCGGAGGCTGGGCAGGTGCCAGTCGAGCTCGAAGTGGTAGCTCGCCGCGCCATGGTGGTCGAGCTCGGCCAGGGCCACCGACGTGGGGCTCTCGTCCGCAGGCAGGGCCACGAGCACGTTGGCGCCCCGGAGGTGGTCGGTGAGCATCCGGCCGTTGGCATCGTCGCCGTACCGGCCGATGAACTGGACGGAGTGGTCGAGGCGCGCGAGGCCGACGGCCACGTTCAGCGGGCTCCCGCCAGGGTGGGACTCGGTGCCGGAGGGGCGGCGGACCACGTCGATGAGTCCCTCGCCGATGACTGTCAGCATGCCCTTCACGGTAGCAGCCGGGGGTGCGGGACGGACCCGCCGGAGAGGACCTAGCGCCTGGGTTGCGGCGGGGGCGCGGTCGAGGTGCGCACCACGAGCCGCGGGGCGCTGCACCGGTCCACGGCGGGGCCGGACGGATCGGCCAGCCGCGCGAGCGCCGCGGCCCCCGCCGCGGACCCGAGGGCATGCGCGTCGAGGTCCACGCTCGTGAGCCGGATGCCCGCGAGCCGGGCGATGCGGGAGTCGTCGTAGCCCACGACCGAGAGGTCCTCGGGCACCCTGAGCCCGAGCGCCTCGGCGGCCTCGCGGACGCCGAGGGCCATCTGGTCGTTGTGCGCGAACACGGCGGTGGGCCGGTCGGGGCCCTCGAGGATCCGGGCCGCGGCGGCCTGGGCTGCCTCGAAGGTGAACTCCGGTGCGGCGACGACGCGCGGCGGCAGGCCGGCGTCGTGCATCGCCTCGCGGTAGGCGCGCTGCCGCTCGGTGTGCCCTTCCCAGCGCGGGCCGGTGAGGTGCACGATCCTCGTGTGGCCGAGGTCCAGCAGGTGCCCGGTGGCGGCGCGGGCCCCGGCGGCGTCGTCGGAGTAGATGCTGTCCACGCCCTCGATCCGGCGGGCCACGCTCACGAGCGGCACGGCCGCGGCGGCCTCCCGCAGGCTCGCATCCGGGCCGGTCAGGGTCGCGGCGATGATGACGCCGACGCGCGCCTCGAGCAGGGACTCCACCTCGTCGCCGGGCTCGGCGCCGCCGCGGCGCCGCACGTCCCCGACGCTGAGGATGACCCGGACGCCCGAGCCCTCGAGCGCCTCGCGGACCCCGGCGAAGATGTCGGCGTAGACCTCGTTGTGCAGGTCGAGGAGGTAGAGGCCCACTGTGGCGGCCCGCTTGCGGGCCAGGTCCGCCGCGATGCGGTTGGGCCGGTACCCGAGCCGGCGGGCGGCCTCCAGAATGGCGTGCCGGGTCTCCTCGCTCACGCCCGGGGCGTTGCGGAACGCGAACGAGACGAGGGTCCGGGAGACGCCGACCTCCCGCGCCACGTCGGCCTGGGTGGCAGGACGCGGGGGACGGGGAGAGGACGGGGCGGCCACGTGCCCTATCGTTCCACTCTGGATCTACCCGAGATTTTTTGAAATGTTGTCCATATGACCTTACAAACTTCCCTTTCGCGCGTTAGGCTGAAGTGAGACGGGTCACAGACCCGGCAGTCTTCAGACAAAGGAGTCCCCGATGTCCGCTACGGCAGCACCGCACAATAACCCGCCGGCGACGAAGCTCCCCGCGCTCGTCCCCGGCCCCCACTCGAAGCGCCTCGGCCTCATCGCGCTCGTCGCGACGTTCGGCGGCCTGCTCTTCGGCTACGACACCGGCGTCATCAACGGCGCCCTGAACCCGATGTCCGCAGAGCTCGGCCTGACCCCCATCACGGAGGGCGTCGTCACCGCCTCGCTCGTGTTCGCGGCCGCGATCGGCGCGATCTTCGGCGGCCGCCTCTCGGACGCCTGGGGCCGCAGGACCACCATCATCCTCCTCGCCGTCCTCTTCTTCGCCGGCACCGTCGCCGTCGTGGCGACCCCCAACTTCGAGGTCCTCGTCCTGGGCCGCATCCTCCTCGGCCTCGCGGTGGGCGGCGCCTCGACGGTGGTGCCGGTGTTCCTCGCCGAGCTGGCCCCCTACGAGATCCGCGGCTCCGTGGCGGGCCGCAACGAGCTCGCGATCGTCATCGGCCAGCTCGCGGCGTTCGTCATCAACGCCGTGATCGGCAACGTCTTCGGCACCATCCCGGGTGTCTGGCGCATCATGTTCACCATCTGCGCGCTGCCCGCCGTCGCCCTGTTCTTCGGCATGCTGCGGATGCCCGAGTCGCCGCGCTGGCTCGTCGAGAAGGGCCGCCACGAGGAGGCCCTCGCCGTGCTCAAGACCGTCCGGGCCGGCGACCGCGCGGTGGCCGAGCTCGCCGACGTCGAGCTCGTGGCCAAGGAGGAGCGCGAGAGCCACCAGATCGGCTGGCGCGCCATCTTCTCCAACAAGAACCTGCTCCGCATCCTCCTGGTCGCGATCGGCCTCGGCGTGGCCCAGCAGCTCACGGGCATCAACTCGATCATGTACTACGGCCAGACCGTGCTCACCGAGTCCGGCTTCAGCAAGGACGGCGCGCTGATCGCCAACATCGCCCCCGGCGTCATCGCCGTGGTCGGCGGCATCATCGCCCTGAAGATGATGGACCGCCTCGACCGCCGGACCACCTTCATCACGGGCCTCTCGCTCACCACCGCCTGCCACGTGCTCATCGGCATCGCCTCGATGGCCCTGCCGGTCGGCAACCCGGCCCGCCCCTTCGTGATCCTGTTCCTCGTCGTGGCGTTCGTCGGCTCGATGCAGACCTTCCTCAATATCGCCGTCTGGGTCTACCTCTCGGAGATCTTCCCGCTGCACATGCGCGGCTTCGGGATCGGCGTCGCGGTGTTCGCCCTGTGGGTGGTCAACGGGTTCCTCTCGCTCTACTTCCCCTCGATGGTCGCCGCGATGGGGATCACGGGAACGTTCTTCCTCTTCGCCGTGGTCGGCGCCCTCGCCCTGGTCTTCGTCATCACCCAGGTGCCCGAGAGCCGCGGGCGCACCCTCGAGGCCCTCGAGGAGGACGTCACCACCGGCGCGATCTACCTCGTGCACAAGAAGTAGCCGCTCCCGGCGGGCGGGACGTGCGGTCCTGCCCACATTGGGCCACGATCACCGGCGTGCCTCGCGAGGCACGCCGGTGATCGGCGTGTGCGGCGGCCCAAGCTGGACAGGAACGGACGGCACCGGTCCGCGGCCCGGGTGTCGGCGCCGGTTGCTACGGTTCTTGCATGGCCTCCACCTATGACCACCTCGACGCCGGGCAGCGCGCCATCGTGGACGCGTCCGTCGCGACGTACGAGCGCGTCCGGCCGATGCTCAAGAGCGTCACGAGGGACATGATCCAGACGCTCATCTCGATGTTCAAGGACGCCGAGGTGACGCCGCTGTTCGTCACGGGCCGCACCAAGACGGTCGAGTCCTTCCGGGAGAAGATCTCCCGGCTCGACCCGCCGGCCGTGCCGGGAGGCGAGCCCACGCTCAAGTTCCCCGACCCGTTCCGGACGCTCAACGACATGGTCGGGGTCCGCGTCATCACCAAGCTGCCCGCCGAGAACGCCGTGGTGGCGAACCTCATCAAGCGGCAGCGGCAGATCTTCGACTGCCGCGGAGACCGCGAGAAGGCCATCGGCTCGATCGAGTCGGGCACGTACGGGTACTCGAGTCGGCACCTGATCCTGCGCACGCTCCAGAACGACACCGTGCGCGCCTACCAGGCCGTGTTCAACCCCGAGCTGCCGGCCAACGGCTCCTACTTCTTCGAATGCCAGATCCGGACCGTCTTCGCGCACGCCTGGAGCGAGATCGAGCACGACATCCGGTTCAAGGGCGAGGACCCGAGGGCCTGGAGCCCCCAGTTCGACCGGCAGTTCACCGCCACGGCGGCCATGCTCGAGGTCGTGGAGAAGGAGTTCGCCGAGCTCCACGAGCGCTACGAGACCGTGGTGAGCTTCTGGGACGAGGCCGGCGAGGGCGCCGCCCCGCTCACCCCCGAGCGCATCCGCGAGGTCTGGCAGACCCTCTTGCCGCACGTGGACCGGAAGATCGACGACGACTGGGGCTGGGCCGCCGAGCTCGTGGCCGCCCACGGGCTCACCGAGACGCGCCAGCTGGTCGAGCTGCTCGACGCCGAGCGGATCACCGACGTCCGCAAGGCCCTGGACCACCGGTACTCCCCCGGCCCCGACCGCCTCCTCGACGACCTCCTGCTGTGGCGCTACGGCCGGGAGCACATCGAGCTCACGGCCGAGCCGGCCGACGCCGGGCCCCACCCCCGGCGGGACTCCCTCCAGCGGCGGCTGAAGCAGATCGAGCGCTACCGCCTGACCGGCCGGTAGGCGGCAGCGCCCGGCCCGCTCAGCCGCCCTGGCCGCCCAGGGCCGCCAGGAGCGCAGTGCCGTTCGGGGACCCCAGGCCCGTGCACGGGTCCCAGCCGGGGCCCGCGTGGTAGGTGCCGTTGCTGCCCGAGGTGATGTCCCGGAAGGCCCCCGCCTGCGCGTAGAGCGCGGGCTGGAGCAGCCCGAAGCGCCGGCCCGTGGCCTGGGCCAGCCGGGCGACGAGGGCCGCCCACAGCGGGGCCACCGCGCTCGTCCCGCCGATCACCATGTCGGTCCCGTCCACGCGGACCCGGTAGCCGGTCTGCGGGTCGGCGACCGCGCTCACGTCGGGGACGCCGCGGCCGTGCTTCGCCGGGTGCGGCCCGGGCTTGGGCCTGTGCCGGGCGGCCGCAGCCGACGAGTTCTGCCAGGCCGGGGCGGGGAAGACGTCGCTGTACCCGCCTCCGGTCGCGGACGTGGTCGGCGAATCGTTCCAGACCGTCTCCGAGGTGATGGTCCCGGACGCAGCGTCGGCGACCAGACGGGTGCCCCCGCACGCGAGCGCGTGGGGGCTCGAGGCGGGGAAGTCGGCGTGGTCCTTGCCGTCGCCGACGCCATCCGTGCTGCCGCGGTCCCCCGCCGCCGCGGTGACGGTGACGCCGAGGGCCGCCGCGTCGGCGAGTGCCTGGTCCATCGCGTTGCGCGCCTGGGCGGTCCAGGCGTCCTCGCTCTGGCCCCAGCTGATGCTCAGGGAACAGGGGGCCGGCGTGGCGTGCGAGGCCTGCACGAGCGCGTCGAGGAAGCCGGCGTCGGTGTTCGGGCCGAAATAGACGCTGATCGCGGCCTTGGGGGCCAGGGCGCCCACCACTTCGATGTCGAGCAGCACCTCCCCGTCCGCGCCCTGCGGGTCCTGGCCGGGCTGGTTCGCGGCGCCGTCCACCCCCACGGCGGTGACCGAGGGGGTGGCGAGGCCCAGGCCGCCGAAGTAGGCGTCGAGGTCCGCCTGCCCGAACCCGCCACCGAGCTCGAGGATGGCGACCGCCTGGCCCGTGCCGTCCATCCCGGCGGGGAATCCGTAGATCCGGCCGAGGTCCGGCGGGCTGTAGCTCGTGCCGGCGGCGGCGCGCGGGATCGCCCGGAACTGCGCGCGTGCCTGGGGACGGTCGTCGAGGCCGAGGACCGCCGTGACCACGCCGTCCAGCGAGGCGGGAATCCGGAGGCTTCCGGTGCGGTGCCGGTGCGCGACGGACTGCCCGTGCGGCCCGGAGCTCGTGACGCTCTCGAGGCTCGTGCCGAAGATCCGGCAGAGCTGCTCGACGGTGCCGGCCAGGCGGATCCTGCGGGAGGCGGCGTCGGCCTCCACCACCTCGGCCCCGAGCCGGGTGAACGTCTCGGTGGCGAGCCTGAGGTCCTCGTCCGAGGCGCCGTGGCGCGCGGCGAGCTCCTCCGGCGAGAGCGGCGCCTCGGAGGGCTCCGACGGAAGGGGGGCCCTGCGGCGCAGCACCACGGTGATCTGGATGCGTTCGGCCGGGTCGGCCGCCTGGCGCGCCGCGAGGCCGGGGGCGGGGGCGCGCTCCGAGCCCTCGAGGATGACGCTGGGCTCCTCGGCGGAGGATCCGGGGGCTGGCTGGTCGGTCATGGCGTTCTCCGTTCGTGGGCCCCGCGGGCCCGTGGCTGCAGGAGGGTGCGGTCCGGTACCGGCGACGATACGACCCGGGCGGCGCGCAGACCATGCCCGCGGTCGGCGATTCGCCGTCCGGATGACGGGCGCGAGTCGCTTGATTAGGTGCCCGATGCAACCATAGGACCGTGATCCCCGCGCCATCCCAGCAGACAGCCCCTGCCCCCGCGCCCTCGAGCGCCGACCGCGACGCGAAGCTCGCCGTCACCGTCTTCCCGGTCCTCGTGCTCCTCGCAGGCCTCGTCGGCTTCCTCATCCCCGGCCCGATCAAGGCCGGAGCGCCGGCGGTGCCGTACCTCCTCGGCGTCATCATGTTCTGCATGGGGCTCACGCTCACCCCGCCCGACTTCGCCTCCGTGGCCAGGAGGCCGTGGGCGGTGGCCCTCGGCCTCGTGGCGCACTACGTGATCATGCCGGGGGCCGGCTGGGCCATCGCCACGGCGCTGCAGCTGCCGCCGGAGCTGGCCGTCGGCGTGATCCTCGTGGGCTGCGCGCCCTCGGGCACGGCGTCGAACGTCATGGCCTACCTCGCCAAGGGCGACGTCGCGCTCTCCGTGGCCGTCGCGACCGTCTCCACCCTCGTGGCGCCGCTCGTGACCCCGGCGCTGACGCTCCTGCTCGCGGGCTCGTTCCTGCACGTCGACGCCGGGAGCATGATCCTGGACATCGTCAAGACCGTGCTGATCCCGGTGGTCCTCGGGCTCGTGGTCCGCGTGTTCCTCAGGAAGGCCGTGGCGAAGGTCCTGCCCGCGCTGCCCTGGATCTCGGCGGCCGTCATCGCCGCGATCGTGGCGATCGTCGTAGCCGGCTCGGCCAGCATGCTCGTGGCCGCGGGCGGGATCGTGCTGCTCGCCGTAGTGCTCCACAACGGCTTCGGACTGGGCCTCGGCTACCTCGCCGGGAAGGCCGGCCGCCTCGACCGCAGGGCCCGCCGCGCGCTCGCCTTCGAGGTGGGGATGCAGAACTCCGGCCTCGCCGCGACGTTGGCCGCCGCGCACTTCACGCCGCTCGCGGCGCTGCCCTCGGCGGTGTTCTCCGTGTGGCACAACGTCTCCGGAGCAGTCGTGGCAGCGTGGCTCGCCCGCCGTCCGGTGCCCGACGCCGGGCAGGCGCGGCGCGCCGGGCGCTAGGGTTTTTCCCCGGCGGCGGCTGGGGTAAGAGGCCGGTATCCCGATTCGTCCCGATGGAAAGGACCCGGCCATGAAGGCTTCCGACCAGCTTGCCCACGGACTGCAGGCGATCCTCGTGGATCTCATCGAGCTCTCGCTCCAGGGCAAGCAGGCGCACTGGAACATCGTGGGACCGAACTTCCGCGACCTGCACCTGCAGCTCGACGAGGTGGTGGCGGCGGCCCGGCTCCACGCCGACGAAGTCGCCGAGCGCCTGCGCGCCCTCCACGCGGTTCCGGACGGCCGGACCGCCACGGTCGCCAAGACCACCTCGCTGTCCGAGCCCAATGACGGCCTCGTGAGCACCTCCAGCACGGTCGACGCCGTCGTGGCCGCCATCGACTCCGTCTGCGCCACCGTGCGCGGGGTGTACGACGCCGTGGAGAAGGACGACGCCGCCACGACCGACATCCTCAACCAGATCCTGCTCCAGCTGGAGAAGCTCTCGTGGATGGTCGGCGCGGAGAAGGCCAAGACGACCGCCCCCTAGGGCACCGGCCTAGGCCGGCAGCACAGCCTGCGCGGCCTCCTCGAGCGCCCGCCGCACGGCCAGCATCACGGGATTCTGCGCCGCCGCCGAGCGCATGGAGGTGAAGACGGTCCGGTGCGGGGCGCCGTCGAGCGCCACGAGCCGCGCCACGGGAGTCCTTCCCACCCAGACGAGGTCCGGCAGGAAGGCCACGGCGTTGCCCGATTCGACGAGGCGGACGTGCGCCTGCAGGTCCGCGGTCTCGTAGCGCACGTCCGGCTCGAAGCCGGCGGCGCGGCAGCTCTGCTCGGCCCAGTGCCGCGAGGCTGCGCCGTGCGGCTCCATGACCCACGGCAGTGCCGCTGCCCCGGACAGGCCGTCCGCGGCGTCGAAGGCCTGACCGGTGCCCGCCGGCGGAAGGGCGAGCCGGATCGCGTCCTGGATGAGGCGCTGCCGGTCCAGGCCGGGGTAGTGGGGGGCAGCGTGGTGGGGGTACTGCTCTGCCACGACGATGTCGAAGCTGCGCGCCCAGGTCTCGCGCAGCGCGGTCTCCGGCTCGTGCTGGACCATCTCGACCCGCAGGAGCGGATGCCGCTCCCCCAGGGCGCGCAGGGCGGCAGGCAGGAGCGCGAGCGCTGCGGTCTGGAAGACCGCGAGCCGGACGGTTCCCTGGACCTCGCTCGCGCTCGCGGCGAGCGCCGCCTCGGTACGCTCGAGTTCGGCGAGCAGGTTCTCCGTGTGCGCCACGAGCACCTCGGCTTCGGGGGTGAGCACGACGCCGCGGCCGGACTTCCGCGTCAGCGGCACCCCTGCCTCGCCCTCGAGCAGGGCCAGCTGCTGCGACACCGACGAGGGGCTGTAGGCGAGGGCCTCCGCCACCCCGGCGAGCGTCCCCCGGATGCTCAGTTCGCGCAGCAGTCTGAGCCGGCGGATCTCGAGCATGATGCCTCCCAATTCATCGGATTTCCTCACGGGTATCGATCGGAAATCATCGCTTCTCCTTTCGTATTGTGCGTCACATACTGGCTCCATGACCACGCACATCCAGGCCCGGCGCTCTGCGGGCCGCATTGACGAATCCCCGGCCCAGGCACCCGCTTCGGCGGCCCCGGCCGCGCCGCATCCGATCCGCCCGCAGGACCTCGCGGACGCCGCCGTCGCGCAGGTCCGCTCCTGGCTCGACGCCGCCGCCGCGCTTCCGGTCGATCCCGCCGCCGCCCAGCTCGCGGGCGTGCTCCAGGACCCGGACGGCCTGCCCTTCACCGTGGGCTTCGTGGACGGTGTGGTGCGCCCGGAGGACCTCGGCGTCGCGGCCCGCAACCTCAAGGCCCTCTCGGCCAAGGCGCCCGGCTTCCTTCCGTGGCCCCTGCGGGCAGCGCTCGCAGCGGGCGGGGCGCTGGCCCCGGCGGCGCCCGGCGTGGTGGTTCCCGTGGCCCGACGCGTGCTGCGCGAGATGGTGGGCCACCTCATCGTGGACGCCTCGGATGCCCGGCTCGGCCCCGCCATCGCCAAGATCCGCAAGCCCGGGATCCGGCTGAACATGAACCTGCTCGGAGAGGCGATCCTCGGCCGGGGCGAGGCGGCCCGGCGGCTCGAGGGGACCCGGCGCCTGCTCGCCCGCGACGACGTGGACTACGTCTCGATCAAGGTTTCCGCGACGGTGGCCCCGCACAACCACTGGGCCTTCGAGGAGGCGGTGGAGCACATCGTCGAGTCGCTCACGCCGCTGTACCGCCTGGCGGCCTCGGCCCCCACGCGCAAGTTCATCAACCTCGACATGGAGGAGTACAAGGACCTCGACCTGACCATCGCCGTCTTCACGCAGCTGCTCGAGCGCGAGGAGTTCCGGGGGCTCGAGGCCGGGATCGTCCTCCAGGCGTACCTTCCCGACGCCCTCGGGGCGATGGTCCACCTCCAGGAGTGGGCCGCGCGGCGCGTCGCCGGCGGCGGCGCGCCGATCAAGGTGCGCGTGGTCAAGGGCGCCAACCTGCCCATGGAGCACGTGGATGCCGAGATCCACGGCTGGCCGGCGGCCACCTGGGGCTCCAAGCGCGAGACCGACACGTCCTACAAGGCGATCCTCGACTACTCGCTCACGCCCGAGCACCTGGCCAACGTGCGCGTGGGGGTGGCCGGGCACAACCTGTTCGACGTCGCCCTCGCGTGGCTGCTCGCGAAGGCCCGCGGGGTGGACACCGGGGTGAGCGCCGGCTCGGGCCTGATCGAGTTCGAGATGCTCCTCGGCATGGCCTCCGCCCAGGCGCAGGCGGTCCTGGCCGATGTGGGCCACCTGCTGCTCTACACCCCCGTGGTCCACCCGGACGAGTTCGACGTCGCCATCGCCTATCTCATCCGCCGCCTCGAGGAGGGTGCGAGCCAGGAGAACTTCATGTCCGCGGTCTTCGAGCTGGGCTCGGACGACCCCCGCGGCGCTGCCCTCTTCGAGCGCGAGAAGGAGCGCTTCCTCGCCTCGCTCGAGGCGCTCGGCTCCGCGCCGTTCACGGGCCCCGACGGCCGGCCGGCCATTCCTGGCCCGAACCGGACGCAGGACCGCAACCGGGACGTCCCCGCCCCGTCCGGGGAGCGCCTCCTCCAGGCCGTCTCGGGCGACTCCCAGCATCTGACGTCGAGGGGGAAGGCCGGGGCCGGGTTCGCCAACACCCCGGATACCGACCCGGACCTCCCCGCGAACCGCGCCTGGGGTCGCGCGATCATCGCCCGATCGGAAGACAGCCGCATCGGCATGGACACGATCGAGCAGGCGACGATCGGCACCGAGGGCGAGCTCGACGGCGTCGTCCGCGCGGCTGCCGCCGCCGGCGAGGCGTGGGGCGCGCTCACCGGCGCCCAGCGCGCCGCCGTGCTGGACGAGATGGGCCGCTCGCTCGAGCGGCACCGCGCGGGCCTGCTCGAGGCCATGGCCTCCGAGGCCGGCAAGACCCTCGACCAGGGCGATCCCGAGGTCTCCGAGGCGGTCGACTTCGCCCACTACTACGCGACGCTGGCCCGCGAGCTCGACGCCGTGGAGGGCGCCCGCTTCGTTCCCAGCCGCCTCACCGTCGTGACGCCGCCGTGGAACTTCCCGGTGGCGATCCCGGCCGGGTCCACGCTCGCGGCGCTCGCCGCGGGCTCCGGCGTCGTCATCAAGCCCGCCCAGCAGGCGCGCCGCTGCGGCGCAGTCATGGTCGCCGCCCTGTGGGAGGCGCTCGAGGCGACGCGCGCGCAGACCGGGGTGGGGCCCGAGGTGCTCGAGCTCGTCCAGCTGCCCGAGCGGGGGCTCGGCCGGCAGCTCATCGCTCATCCCGAGGTCGACCGTGTGATCCTGACGGGCGGCTACGAGACCGCGCAGCTGTTCCGCTCCTTCCGGCCGGACCTGCCGCTGCTCGCCGAGACGAGCGGGAAGAACGCCATCATCGTCACGCCGAGCGCGGACCTGGACCTCGCGGCGAAGGACGTGGCCTACTCGGCCTTCGGGCACGCTGGGCAGAAGTGCTCGGCCGCCTCGCTCGTGGTCCTCGTAGGCTCCGTCGCCCGGTCCCAGCGGTTCCGCAACCAGCTCGTCGACGCGGTCGAATCGCTCCACGTCGGCTACCCGTGGGACCCTCGCAGCCAAATGGGCCCCGTGATCGAGTCTCCGGGTGAGAAGCTGCGCCGCGGCCTCACCGAGCTCGGGCCGGGCGAGCACTGGGTGCTCGAGCCGCGCCAGCTGGACGACTCGGGCAAGCTCTGGAGCCCCGGGGTGCGCGCAGGCGTGCGCCCGGGCAGCGAGTACCACCTGACCGAGTACTTCGGCCCCGTCCTCGGCGTCATGACCGCCAGGACGCTCGAGGAGGCCGTGCAGCTCGTCAACCGGGTCGACTACGGCCTCACCTCCGGCCTCCACTCCCTCGATGCCGCCGAGATCGACTACTGGGCAGGGCACATCGAGGCCGGCAACCTCTACGTCAACCGCGGCATCACGGGCGCCATCGTCCAGCGGCAGCCCTTCGGCGGCTGGAAGAAGTCCGCGGTCGGCGCCGGGGCGAAGGCCGGCGGCCCCAACTACCTCGTGGGCCTCGGCTCGTGGACGGACGCCCCGGACGGGACCGCGCCGGCGGCAGAGCGGAACCTCGGCCGCGCCGCCGCGGAACTCCTCGCTGCCGCCCGCACCGCACTCCCCGCCGACGACGCCGCGTGGCTGGCGGCCGCCCTCGGCTCGGACGCCGCAGCCTGGGCCGAAGAGTTCGGGGTCTCGAAGGACGTCTCGGCACTGGCCTGCGAGCGCAACGTGTTCCGCTACCGCCCCGTCCCGGTGACCGTCCGGTTCGACGCGGCGACCTCGGGACACGGGGCTGCCGAACTGCTGCGGGTGGCAGCAGCCGGGCTGGTGGCGGGATCCACCGTGACGGTGAGCACCGCCGTCGGCCTTCCGGGGCAGGCCCAGGACGTGCTGCGCCGCCACGGCGTGACCGTGGTGGTCGAGGACTCCGCCGCGTGGCTGCGGCGCGCGGCGGGCCTGGGGTCGGGACGGGTCCGGCTCATCGCCGGGACGGACGACGACGCGGCCTCCTCCGCGCGGGTCCTCGCCGACGCCGTGGGCGGCACCCCGGACGTGGCCGTCTACGCGCACCCTGTCGTGTCCGCCGGCCGCGTGGAACTGCTCCCCTTCCTCCACGAGCAGGCCGTCTCCGTCACGGCGCACCGCTTCGGGAACCCGAACCCGACGGCAATGACTGTCAAGCTCTGACTCGACGACGGTGCATCAGGCGGGACCGCACGCTCCGGGAGCGACGCCACACCGGGCGGGACCGCATGCTGGACGGGGCGCGCAGGGGGCCTGCGCGCCCCGGAGGCCTTCGTGACCTCGTGGCGCTTCGGCGGTTGTCGAACCTACATCTCACAGGAGCACGACAGGTTCCCTGGGTAATGTCCCGCCGCATGGACGTGCGACCCCAACCCGCCTCAGCTGGGGTGGATGACCCGAGGTGGCGATCCGCCACGAAACGGGCGAAAGCGGAGACCGGGATCATCCTCGCCGTCTTCGCTCTCTACACGGCCTTCCTCTTGAGGCTGCTTCTCTTTTCTCGCGCACCGGGTTCGGAGAGATCGCTCAATCTGATTCCGTTCGCGAGTATCGCGGAATTTTTGTCCAGCCACTCGTCCGGAACCGTAAGAGTGGCGTTCGCCAACATCGCCGGGAACATCCTGATCTTTATCCCGCTCGGGTTCTACGTATCGTGGCTCCGACAGCGGGCGGCCGCATGGACGACGATGCTCACGGTCGCCTTGGTCAGCGCCGCTGTGGAGGTCATCCAGGGTGTTTTTGCGGTCGGAGCATCGGACGTCGACGACGTGATCCTGAACTGCGTCGGAGGAATGATCGGAGTCTTCACGTTCAGGCTGCTTTCCGCGCTCCTGCGGGAGCACTCCCTGGAACGGACCGCGATGGCCGTCGTGTCGGTGGTGACGCTGCCGGTCTGGTGCTACTTCCTCTTCGTCATCCGACTGCACCTGTGAGCGCCAACTACGGTCCTCGCCCTGGCAGCTCGAGGCGCGGCGTTGGAGAGGCCAGGGTGGGTGCTGGGTGCGCCTCTCAGGGAGCCCGCAGCCATCTCTCGACATGAACTTTTCTGAAATAGTCGCGTGCAGTAGTGACATGTACAGCTTCTGTCACGAATCATAGACTTGCCATCTCAGATGCCCCCGGGGAAGACGTCCCCCGAAACAGGAGAGATCTCATGTCCAGATTCAGCGCACTTGCCTCGCACAAGCTGGTGGTCGCTGCGGTAGCCGCCGGGGCGATCAGCCTCGGCGGAGCCGCGGCCGCCGCCATCGCCGCCCCGGGCGTCCAGCCCGCGGCAGACCAGCCCACCGCCACGTCGACGGCCCAGCCGACCGAGACGGACTCGCCCGAGCCGAGCGAGACCGCAGAGCCCAGCGAGACGGCCCAGCCGACCGAGTCCGAGTCGCCGGAGCCGAGCGAGACCGCAGAGCCCACCGAGTCCGCCCAGCCGACCGAGTCCGAGTCGCCGGAGCCGAGCGAGACCGCAGAGCCCACCGAGACGGCCGATCCGACGCAGAGCGCCGCCTCGGACGGGAGCGGCCCTGCCGAGCAGGCCTCGGAGGTCGGCAAGCAGGCCTACATCGCCGCCCACTCCCGGCCCTCGACCCCGGCTCCGCGCTGGGTGTCGCAGTGGGTGCACCAGTACGTGCCTGGCGCGGCCCAGCAGCACGCGTCCCAGGACGGCCAGCAGGAGTCCGGCGACCACAGCGGATCGCACCACGGCCACTGAGCCCTGACGCCAGCAGAGCCGCCCGCCGCCGGGGGCCGAGGACTTCCTCGGCCCCCGGCGGCGTCTCGTAGGGCGGCGTCTCGTAGGCTGGGGCCATGGAGGTTCCATGCCGATGAGGAGCGCGGGCATCCTGCTGTACCGCCGCCCGGCCGGGTCCCCGGACGGGCTGGAGGTCTGGATCGCCCACATGGGCGGCCCGTTCTGGGCCCGCAAGGACGAGCACGGCTGGTCCGTGCCCAAGGGGCTGTGCGAGGGGGACGAGGATCCCCTCGCCGCGGCCCAGCGTGAGTTCGCCGAGGAGATCGGCAGCCCGCCGCCCGAGGCCGACTACGTGCATCTCGGCGAGTTCCGGCAGCCCTCCGGCAAGGTGATCACGGCGTTCGCGGCGGAGGCGGAGTTCGAGCCGGCCGACGTCGTGAGCAACACGTTCGCCCTCGAGTGGCCCAAGGGCTCGGGACGCGTCCAGGAGTACCCCGAAGTGGACCGCGCCGAGTGGGTCAGCGAGCCCGTGGCCCGGGTGAAGCTCGTCAAGGGCCAGATCCCCATCCTCGACGCGCTCCTCACCCGCCTCGGCTGATTCCCGCAGCCGGCCCGGTCCCGCAGTTGCGGCGCGTCAGGGCACGTCGAGGAACGCGAGGACGTCACTGGCGAAGCTGGGGGCGAGCGGGATGCCGACGTGGCCGCGGCCGTAGTAGATGATCAGGCGCCCCCGCGGCAGCCCGCGGGCTGTCTCGCGGAACACCGTGGCGCCGTAGGGAGCATCCTCGTCGCCGCCCACCACGAGGGTCGGCACCTCGATGCCGGCGAGGCGCGCGGTGAGGTCGAAGCGGTCCTCGGCGCGGAGGACCGCCATGACGTCCGTCGTGGAGCCGCGGTACATGAGCGGGCCCATGACCCACCCGGCCCAGCTCTCGAGGCTGCGCGCTGCCGGACGCAGCCCGCCGAGCCGGACCATCTCGATCCCCGCACCGCGGAGGTCTCCGGCCTCGAGCCGGCGCAGGAGCGCCCGCTGGCCCGCCTTTCCCACCGGCCCGAGCCGGCAGCCGCCCGCCACGAGGACGAGCCTGCGGACGAGTTCGGGACGATCGTGCGCCAGCTGGAGGGCCACGGCCGCCCCGGTGGAGATCCCGAGGACGTCCACGGGCGCCCCGAACCGCGGCAGCCGCTCGGCGTAGTCCGCTGCGATGTCCGCCATGGTGGTCTCCGGGGGCAGCCCCGAGCGCCGGTTCACCCACCAGACCTCGCGCTGCCGCGCGAGGGGGCCCAGCGGCTGGGACTCGGCGAGGAAGGCGGGCCCGCGCGGGACCTCGTGCCGAGGGGTCAGCCCCGGGATCACCACGAGCGGCGGCCCGGACCCGAGCCTGAAGGAGGGCATGCCCTCGAAGGGGTTGGCGCGGTCGGTCTGCTCCATGGCGCCCTACCGCCTGCCGCCGACGCGGAGGAACCGGCGGCGGGCACCCGCGGTGCCCGCCGCGCAGGCCGGGCCGTGGCCGTTCGCCGCCGCAGAGCGTTCCATCCTGCTCAGGCTAACCGCGTACACGTCGCGCCGGGAGGGCCGTCGCCCGATCAGCGGCCCCGGCGCTTCCCCGCGCCCGGACGCCCACCGGCCGAGGGCCCGCGCCTGCCTGAGGCACGCCCGCGCCCGCCGCCCGTGCGCGTGGCCTTGGCCGCCCGGCTCGCCTCGTTGCGGGCCTTGGCTTCCTTGGACTGCGACGCGGCCCGGTCCTCGCGGCGCTTCTTGGCGGCCTCGGCCTGGTCCCGCTGCACGGAAGCCTGCCGCGAGCTGTTCGCACCGCGCCCCCGGACCACGCCGATGAACTCCTGGACGTGCTCGGACTCGTCCTCCCGCCGCCACGCCACCCCGACCCCGTACGGGTCCATGCCCGTCACCGGCCGATAGCGCAGATCCTTGCGGTTGAAGTGCCGCACCACCGACATGGGCATGATCGCGAGCCCCGCACCGCCCTCGACGAGGTCCAGGCGTTCGGAGGGCCCGCCGTCGTACTCGAAGAGCTCGTCCTCGACCTCGGCGAGGGGAATCTCCTCGAAGGCCTGGATCTCGTGGCCCTTCGGGGCCACCACCACAGGGAGCTCCTCGTAGAGCGGGATGACGTGCAGCTGTTCGCGCTCCCTGTCCACCGGGAGCCGGACGAAGGCCACGTCCGCCCGTCCGTCGCGGAGCACGGAGAGCTGGTCGGCGTCGTCGACCATCAGGGAGGCCAGCGGCACGTCCGGGAAGCGCTCCTCCCACCGGTGGAACCACTTGCCCGGCGCGACCCCCGCGACGAAGGCAACCTTCAGGGCCTGGGCACTCTCGGACTGCATGCGTCAACGGTAGCCTTGATCCATGAGCTCGAACCCCAAGGGCAGCGCGTCCCAGTCCATGAAGCCGGCCACCGCCGCCAAGAAGCTCGGGATCTTCCTGCCCGCCGCCCCCGCGGAGTTCCAGGAGGGCACGGTCTCCCGCGAGGACTTCGACCAGCTGCGCGAGAACCCGCCCGCGTGGCTCACCGAGCTGCGCGAGCACGGGCCGCACCCTCGTCCGGTCGTGGCGCAGAAGCTCAACGTGACGATCTCGGGCCTCGCCCGCGGAGGCATCACGGAGCCGCTCACCACGGAGCAGATCACCGAGCTGCTCAACAACCGGCCGCAGTGGCTCCAGGAGGAACGGGCCAACATGGCCGCGGTGCGCGAGGAGGCGCGGCGCGTCAAGGCCGCGGCAGAGGAGAAGGCGGCGCGTGCGGCGTCCGGGGCGCACGGCGCCGCGGCGGAGCGGTCGATGCGGGGCGGCCGCCACGGCTGAGGCGCCCCCGGCCCGAGCCGCGCGGCTGGACACCCCGGCGCCCTAGGCCTGCTGCCCGTCCCGGCGCGACGCCGCGGGCGGCTGCGCGGCCGCTGCCGCACCCTCCACCGCGGAGACGTGCCGGACGCCGGCCACGATGCCGGCGGCCTGTGCCTCCTGGGCCGGCAGCGCCGCCAGGCCGAACACGGCGACGCCCAGGGCGGCGAGGATCGCGGACCGGAGGCGGGCGCGCCGAGGGCGGCGGCTGTTCGAGGATTCCATGCCCTCCAGCCTCGCGCGCCGCGCTGTGAGGCTGCCCGCGCCAAGCTGTGACGCGGATGTGCGGGCGGGCCCTGCGCCGGAGGCTTCAGTCCTGATGGAGCTGGATCCAGTTGCCGTGCCGGTCGTCGAACACGGCGGACATGCCCGAGGGATCCTCAACGGGCTCGCCCCGGAACTCGAGCCCGGCGTCGCGGAGGCGCTCGTAGTCCCCCACCACGTCCGGCGAGCCCAGGACGATGGCCGGCAGCCCGGCGTCGTACACGCCCCGGCGGTACGCCTCGGCGACGGGGTTGTCGCTCGGCTCGAGCAGCAGGCCCACGCCGCCGGAGTCCGGGGTGGTGACGATGAACAGGTTCGCCTCGGGCATCGCGAGCAGGGAGTCGAAGCCGAGGACCGAGGTGTAGAAATCGAAGGCCGAGGCGGGGTCGGTCACGTGGATGGAGCACATCTTGATCCTCATCCGCACAGCCTAGGCACGCTCCTGCAGGCCGGCCTAGGCCTCAGGCAGCGCGCCCGACGCCGCGCCTGCGCCGCGCCTGCCCGCCCGGCCTAAGCTGGGTTCCGCCCGACCCCGAGCCCAGGAGCAACCGTGAGCGCTGTCCCCCCGCAGATCGACACCCCCGAGATCATGGTGGACGCCGACGCGCTGCGGCGGAACATCGAGCGCATGGCCGCGGGCGTGGCGGCCAAGGGCCTCGCCCTCCGACCGCACGCGAAGACGCACAAGATCCCCGAGATCGCCGCGCTGCAGCTGGCCGCCGGCGCCGTGGGCCTCACCGTCGCCACGATCGGCGAGGCCGAGGTGTTCGCCGAGCACGGCGCCGCGGACCTGTTCATCGCCTACCCCCTCTCGGTCACCGAGCGGAGCGGGGAACGGCTCCGCCGGCTCGCGCATCGGGCGAGGATCGCGGTGGGCACCGACTCGGCCGAGGCCGCCCGCGCGATGGGCGCCCATCTGGCCGGGGCCAAGGTCGAGGTCCTCGTCGAGATCGACAGCGGCCACCACCGCAGCGGGGTGACGCCCGAGCAGGCGGTCGGGGTGGCGCGCGCGGCGGCGGACGCCGGACTGCGCGTGGCCGGCGTCTTCACCTTCCCCGGCCACTCCTACGCCCCGGGCATGCCGGCCGAGGCGGCCGAGGCGGAGCGGCGGGCCCTCGCCGAATCGGCGCGGCTGCTCGCCGAGGCGGGGTTCGACGTCACCCGGGTCAGCGGCGGGTCCACCCCGAGCGCCCTCCTCACTGAGGCCGGGCCTACCAACGAGGTCCGCCCCGGTGTCTACGTGTTCGGCGATGCCCAACAGCTCGAGCTGGGCCGCTGCGCGCCCGAGGACGTGGCCCTCACCGTCGCCGCGACCGTGGTGAGCCGCCATGAGGGCTCCTCCGACGTGCCGCGGCGCGTGGTGCTCGATGCCGGCAGCAAGGTCCTGGGCGGGGACCGGCCGGGCTGGGCCACCGGGTTCGGCCGGCTCGCCGACGTCCCCGAGGCATGGATCACCGGCCTCTCGGAGCACCACGCCACCGTGGTCTTCCCGGACGGCGCCGCCCTCCCCGCGCTCGGCGAGCGCCTGCGCGTGGTCCCGAACCACGTCTGCGTGGCCGTGAACCTCGTCGACGAGGTCACCGTGGTCAGCGGTGGGGAGATCGTGGACCGCTGGCAGGTGGCCGCCCGGGGGCGGAACCGGTAACCGCTCGCCGCGGGTGCCCAAGGACCTCTTGCCCGGCATGTGACAGAAGAGTAAAATCCTGTCAATTTCGATGCCTTGCACCAGCCAGACGACTCCGCCTCGGCCCGGCGCGGCGGACGGGCAGGGGGAAACATGCGTCACAACCCATCGGGAGCCCCGCAGCGGGAGACCCTGACCATCGCGGCCCTGCACTGCCCGGCCTGCGACACGCTCGCGGACCACGCCATCGCACCAGTGGGCGGGAGCGCGCGGGCCTTCGGCGCCGCCCTGCGGCACCGGCCGTTCACCCTCTTCTGCCTGGCCTGCGGCCGCATCGAGGAGCTCACGCGCGAGCAGGCGAGGGCGGCGCGCTCCTACGCCGCGGGCCGCAGCGCCTGAGGGACGCCAGCGCGCCAGGACGCGAGCGGGCGGCTCAGCCCCCGGCGGTGGCGAGGGCCTGCCGGACGAACTCGGCAGCGGCCTCCGCATGCGCCTCGCGGATGCGGCAGAAGAGGGCGATGCACTCGGGGCCGGGCCAGTCGGCGGGAAGCAGCTCGGGCGGCAGGCCCGGGTCGAGATAGGGGATGACGCGCCAGGCGTCGATGCACCTGACGTACACGGCGAAGCTCTCCGCGGGCCCCCGGCTCTGCGAGGGGGCCCCCGTCTGGCCGTCGATGAACGCCTGATGCAGCCGCGCGATCCCGGCCAGGTCCCACCACTGCCCCACCTGCCCGGCCGCGGCGGTCCCCGCGGGCAGGCCGCGCGCCGTGAAAAGCACCACGTGGCCTGCGAGCCCGAGCCCGGCGACGACGTCCTCGACCTCGCCGCGCAGGAACTCCGGGCAGATCCACACCCCCGCCTCGACGGTTCCGCAGCCGATCCACATCAGCTGCTTGCGCAGCTGGTGCCGGGCGTCGCGCATCGTCTCCGGGATGGAGAAGACGATGAGGCACCACTCGCCGTCGGCCGCCATGCTGCGCGGCTCGTGGATGCGCCGGTCGCCGCGGGCGAGCATCGCCGCGGCCCCGGGGGCGAGTGCGAAGCCGGCCACGCCGTCGCGCGCCTCCGCCGCCAGCAGGCCCCGCCCCTTGACCCGGCTCAGCGCGGTCCGCGCCTGCGGGACCGGCACGCCGAGGGTGCCGAGCAGGGCGAGGAACGCCTCCGCCGGCATCCAGCCGCCCGCCTCGCGCAGGTACAGGCCCACGACCGTGCGCAGGAGCGAGACCGCGCTGCCGGGCCGCGAGACCATGTCGTCCGCGACCCGCGGCTCCTCGAGCGGGGCAGGGGCCTCGAGGTGGGCTGGCTCCTCGAGGTGGGCGGGGGCACCGGCGTGCCCGGCGGCGCTCATGCGAGCTCGGCCAGGACGTCCCGGATCGCCTCGATCCCCGCCTGGACCTCGGCGAAGGAGGTGCTCAGCGGCGAGAGCCCGATGCGCAGCCCGTGCGGGGGCCGGAAGTCCGGGATGACGCCCCGCTCCCACAGCGCGGCCGTGACCTCGCGGAAGCGCGGGTGGTTGAGGGTGATGTGGGAGCCGCGCACCGCGGGGTCGCTCGGGCTCGCGAGCTCGACGCCGTAGGGTGCCAGGAGCCGCCCCGCCAGGGCCGCCGCGAACTCGGTGAGCAGCACGGACTTGGCCCGGATGGCGTCCATGCCGGCCTCGGCGATGACCTCGACCATGGCGGCCAGCGGCTGCAGGGCGAGGATCGGCGGGGTGCCGGTGATGAAGCGGCGGATCCCGGAGGCCGGCGCGTAGGACTCGGTCATGCCGAACGGGTCCGCGGCGCCCATCCAGCCCCAGATCGGCTGGAGGAGCTGGTCCTGGAGGCCGGCGCGCACGTAGCCGAAGGCGGGCGAGCCGGGGCCCCCGTTGAGGTACTTGTACGTGCAGCCCACCGCCAGGTCCACGCCCCACGCGTCCAGCTCGAGGGGAACCGACCCGGCCGAGTGGCACAGGTCCCACACCACGAGCGCGCCCGCGCGGTGCACGGCGTCGGTGATCGCCGCCGCGTCCGCGATGAACCCGGAGCGGTAGGCCACGTGGCTCAGGAGCACGACGGCGGTGCGCGGGGAGAGCGCGGCCTCGACGTTCGCGGGGGTCACCCCGGTGGCGGGGTCGGGCTCGATCCACCGGATCGTGGCGCCGCGCTCGGCCGCGATGCCCTCCACGAGGAAGCGGTCGGTGGGGAAGTTCCCCCGGTCGATGACGATCTCGTCCCGGCGTGCGTCGGAGCGGGCCTGTTCGTCGAGGGCGGCGCGGACGAGCTTGTAGATCATGACCGAGGTCGAGTCCGCGACGACCGTCTGCCCGGGTCCGGCGCCCAGGACGACCTCGGCGAGGCGGTCGCCGAGCCGGACCGGCTCGTCCATCCACCGCTCGTCCCAGGCCCGGATGAGCCGGTTGCCCCACGGGCCGGCCGTGAACTCTGCCAGCCGCTCCCCGAGGTCGGCGAGCGGGCGGCCGAGCGAGTTGCCGTCGAGGTAGGCGACGACGCCGTCCCCGTCCGGGCCGCCGGCCCCGAGGAAGCGGTCGCGGAAGCGCGCGAGCGGATCGGCGGCGTCGAGCGCGGCCGCGTCGAGGCTGGGGAGCGCGGGAGGGAGGCCGACGGCGGCGGGCGAGGCGGCGGCGTCGTGCGCGCGGGGGGCGGAGGTGCTTGCGGAGGTCACGGCTCAGGCTCCGATCTCGGTGCGGACGGCGTACAGCTCGGGGAAGAAGGTCAGATCGAGGGCGCGCTTGAGGAAGTCGACGCCCGAGGACCCGCCCGTGCCGCGCTTGAAGCCGATGGTGCGCTGGACGGTGCGCAGGTGGCGGAAGCGCCAGGACTGGAAGTTGTCCTCGAGGTCCACGAGGCTCTCGCACGCCTCGTAGAGGCCCCACGGGGTGGAGTCCTCCTCGTAGATGCGCTGGAAGACGGGCACGAGGTCCTCGTGCAGGGTCCAGGGCTCGCTGACATCGCGGTCCAGCACGGCTTCGGGGATGTCGTAGCCGCTGCGGGCGATCAGCCGCAGGAAGGCGTCGTACACCGTGGGCTCCTCGAGGATCCGGGAGAGCAGGGCGTGCGCCTCGGGCTCGCTCGTGAACACCTTGAGCATGCCGCGGTGCTTGTTGCCGAGTACGAACTCGATGGCCCGGTACTGGTAGGACTGGAAGCCCGAGGAGTTGCCGAGCCAGCCCCGGAACTGCGCGTACTCGCGGGGCGTGAGGGTCCCGAGGACGCTCCACTGCTCGGTGAGGGTGCGCTGGATGGCCTTGACGCGGGCCAGGCACTTGAGCGCCTTGCCGAGGTCGTCGGCGTCCATGAGCCGGCGGGCCTCGAGGAGCTCGTGGAGCACGAGCTTGAGCCAGAGTTCACTGGTCTGGTGCTGGACGATGAACAGCAGCTCGTCGTGGTGCTCCGGCTGGCTCTGCGGGTGCTGGGCGTGCAGGAGCTGGTCGAGGGCGAGGTAGCGCCCGTACGTCATGGCGCCGTGGAAGTCGGTGCGGACGGAGTCCTCGATCTTCCTCACGCCCTCGGCCTCGGCCGGTGTGGTGGGGGACATGCTTCGACGATATCAGGATCATGACGATCGTCAAGAGTGTGAAATCGTGCCAAGCGCCCGACCGCCGGGGCGGGCCGCCTGCCTGGGCGAACCGTCTGAGCCCTCGCCGCGAGGCGGCCGTCACGCCCCGCGCAGCCGGTCCACGACGGCGAGCAGCCCTTCGAGGCTCGTCCCGAACGCGGCCTCCGGCCAACCGCCGGCGAGCGTGGAGTAGTGGTACAGCCCCTCCCCCACGAGCATGATCGCAGCGGAGGCGTCAGGGTCCGGGACTTCGCGCCGGATGATCTCGAGCCAGGCGGCGTCGAGCTCCTCGAGCGCGGCGAGAGCCCCCGCGTGCCCGGCCTGCGCGAGCCGCACGGTGGCGACGAACAGGAGGTCCAGGTCGGACCCCGTGCTCACCGACGTCCGCACGAAGTACCGCGACGGCCCCTCGGCGGCGGACGCCATGCGCTCCCGGTCCTCGGCGGCGGCCTCGGCCAGCCGCCCGAGCAGCCCCTCGGCCAGGGCGTCCTTGCTCCTGAAGTGGTACAGCAGGCCGCCCTTGGAGACGCCGGCCGCCGCGGCGACGGCGTCCATGGTCGCCGCCCGCTCGCCATCGGAGACGAGGAGGTCGCGGTAGGCGTCGAGGATCGCCGCGCGGGCCTTGGGGGGTCTGGGCATAGGGACACTGTACGCGGCGTTGTCACAATACCGTCCAGACGGTATAGTTACAGCTACCCCCACCCCAGGAGCCCCCGATGAACCAGGCCACCGCCCAGGCATCACCCCGCCTCGTCGCCCCCCAGACCGCCGCGCGCCGCTGGCTCGCCCTCGCCGCGCTCATGTTCCCGGTGCTGCTCACCGCCGTCGACAACACGGTGCTGAGCTTCGCGGTCCCCGCGATCTCACTCGCGCTCGCGCCCACCGGGACCGAGATGCTGTGGATCGTGGACGTCTACTCCCTCGTCCTCGCGGGACTGCTCGTGCCCATGGGGTCGGTCGGCGATCGCATCGGCAGGCGCCGCATCCTCCTCATCGGCGCCACGGGCTTCGCCGGTGTCTCCGCTGCCGCGGCGTTCGCCGCCACCCCGGCCCAGCTCATCGCGGCGCGGGCGCTCATCGGCGTGTTCGGCTCGATGATCATGCCGGCCACCCTGTCCCTGATCCGGAACATCTTCGCCGACGACCGTGAGCGCCGCCTGGCCGTCGCCATCTGGGCCTCGGTCTTCTCCGGCGGCGCCGCGCTCGGTCCCCTCGTGGGCGGGGCGCTCCTCGAGCACTTCGCCTGGGGCTCCGTCTTCCTCCTGGCCGTGCCCCTCCTCGTCCCGGCCCTGGCCCTCGCCCCGGTCCTCGTGCCCGAATCCCGCGACCCCGCGCCGTCGCCCGTCGACCCGGTGGGGATCGCGCTCGTGGTGTGCGCCGCCGTCGCCCTCGTGGGAGGCATCAAAGCGCTCGCGCACGACGCCGGCCCCGCCCCCGCCGCCGCGATCCTCCTCGGGCTCGGGCTGGGTGCAGCCTTCGTGCGCCGCCAGCTCGGCCGTGCCGCGGGCGGCCGTGGCCCCATGCTCGATGTCCGCCTCTTCGCCCGTCCGGCGTTCAGCGCGGGGCTCGCGGCCAACCTGCTGAGCATCTTCTCGCTCGTCGGGTTCATGTTCTTCCTCTCCCAGCACCTCCAGCTCGTGGCCGGGAAGGAGCCGTTCGAGGCCGGGCTGCTCATGCTGCCGGGCATGGTCCTCTCCGTGGTGGCCGGCCTCGCGGCGGTGCGGCTCGCGGCCCGGTTCTCGGTCAGGTCGGTCATGGTGGCCGGGCTGCTGATGAACGGCCTCGGGTACGCGGTGGTGCTCGGGGCCGGGCGGGACGGCTCGCTCGCGGGGCTCCTGGCGGGCTTCGCGGTGACCGGCGCGGGCGTGGGCCTGGCGGAGACGCTCTCCAATGACCTCATCCTGGCCTCCGTGCCGCCCGCCAAGGCCGGGGCGGCGTCGGCCATCTCCGAGACGGCCTACGAGCTCGGGGCGGTCCTCGGCACGGCGGTGCTCGGGAGCATCCTGGGCGCGGCGTACCGGGCCAGGGTGCAGGTGCCGGCCGGGCTCCCTGCCGAGGCCGCGGCCAGGGCGCGCGAGACGCTCGGGGGCGCCGTCGAGGCCGCCGGGCTCCTGCCCGCCGATGCCGCCGGGGCCCTCCTGGACTCGGCCCACCGGGCCTTCGACTCCGGCGTCGCGTACACGGCCGCCCTCGGCGCGGCGCTCATGGTGGGGGCCGCCGTCGTCGTCCTGCGGGTCCTGCGGGCGCCCCGAGGCGGGCGGAAATGCTGAGTTGGGCACAGTCCGGACGCCGCGCACCCTGCTCAACCCAACATTTGGCACCCTAGGATCGGAAGCGCGTGGGCGCAACGCCCCGCTCCCCGCGAGAGAGGAGCTGCACATGAGCGGCAACGATCCCTTTGACCGCATCCCGGAGGCGGCGAGCTTCACCGTCACGAGCACCACCGTCGCCGACGGCCAGCCCTGGCCGGCGGCGCAGTACTCCGGCGCGTTCGGCGTCCCGGGCGGCGAGGACGTCTCGCCCCAGCTGTCCTGGTCCGGCGCGCCCGAGGGCACCAAGAGCTACGCGGTCACGGTCTACGACCCGGACGCGCCGACCCAGTCGGGCTTCTGGCACTGGGCCGTGGCGAACATCCCCGCGTCGGTGACCGAGCTGGCCGAGGGCGCGGGGACCGCCACCGGCGAGGACATGCCGGACGGCGCCATCCAGCTGAAGAACGACGGCGGCACGGCCCAGTTCGTCGGCGCCGCCCCGCCCTCGGGACACGGGACCCACCGGTACTTCATCACCGTGCACGCGCTCGACGTCGAGGACATCGGCGTCAATGCCGACTCGTCCCCGGCGTTCCTGGGCTTCAACATCTTCTTCCACACCCTCGGCCGCGCCGGCCTGGTGGTGACCGGCAAGATCGACTAGCTCGCGCTTGGAGGGCCGCGTCCGCCGGGGAGACCCGGCGGACGCGGCCCCCTCTGTCCTCACGGCCGGCCGCCCTCAGGCCTGCCCTGCCGGCTTCAGCCGGCGAGCGCGGCGGCCATCGCCAGCCCGCCCAGCGCCGCGGCCACGCACAGCGCCATGGTGCCCGCCCCGTTGACGACGGCGGTCGCCCACCGGCCGCTGAGGGCGAGGCTGACGCTCTGGTAGCTCGCCGTGGAGAAGGTGGTGTAGCCGCCGAGGAATCCGGTGCCGAGGACCGCCTGCACGGCGGGGTCGGCACCGGCGAGCACGGCGCCCGTGACCAGGCCGAGCGCCAGGGACCCCGTGACGTTGATGCCGATGGTCGCGAACGGCAGCGCACCCCTGACGCGGCGGCTCACGGCGGTGTCGAGCACGTAGCGGGCCACTGCCCCCAGGCCGCCCGCCACCCCGAGCAGCAGGGCCTCGAGCGGGCTCATCGGGGCTCCTCCGGGATGTCCTGAGCGCCCGCGCCGCCGCTGCCGGTTTCGCCCCCGGTTTCGGTCTTTGCCCCCCGCTGGAGGCGGTGGTCCTGACCGGAAGGAGGGGCGGATTCACGGTCGGGGTGCGGGCGCCCGCCATGGGGATGCGCCGCGACGTGCGCCTCGGCGGCCAGACCGCGCCGGTCCTCGCGGTGGAGCCACGCCGCCCCGGCGACCCCGAGCAGGGTGGCCGCGGCGCCGCCGAGCAGGCTCAGCGCGAGGTACCACGCGCCGTCGTACGCGCGGCCGGCCACGACGAGGCGCGAGGCGTCCACGGCGAGGGTCGAATAGGTGGTGAACGCCCCGATGAAGCCCGTGCCCGCGGTCAGGCGGACGAGGCGCCGGGCGCCCACGTCCGGGCCGCGCCGCGCGAGCGACTCGAGCAGCGCCCCGAGGGCCAGCGCCCCGACGAGGTTGATGGCGAGCGTCCCGAGCGGCCAGCCGCCCGGTGCGGGGATCGCCGCGCCGAGGGCCCACCGGGACAGGGCGCCGAGCAGGCCGCCGCCGAACACGAGGGCGAGCACCCCCGGGGAGAACGGGTGGGCGAGCCGCGCGGGCGCGGGCAGGCGCGACGGCGCGTGCCCGGCGTGCGGCGCGGGCGCGCCGTCGTGCGCGGGGCCCGGAACGGGGAGGCGAGGGTCGGAAGTCACGGCGGGTAGAGCCTACCGCCCCTCCCTGTGCGCGGCGGGGCGGGCGTAGCGTGGAGGCGTGGACGCGGCATCCGGGTTCATGGCGTGGTTCGCGGCCACCGATGCGGAGGTGGCCCGCTGGGTGCTGCAGCGCGGCGTCGCGGCCCTGTTCTTCGTCGCGTTCCTCTCGAGCCTTAACCAGTTCCCCGCCCTCGTGGGCGAGCGGGGCCTTGCGCCGGTCCCCCGGTACCTCGAGGGCTTCCACCGGGTGCGCCGCCCGAGCCTGTTCCGGTACCGCTACTCGGACCGGCTGTTCCGCTGGGCGGCGGCCGTGGGGCTCGCGGTCTCGGGGCTGCTCGTGCTGGGCGTGCCGCAGGCCGGCCCGTGGTGGGCGCCCCTCGCGGCGTTCCTGGTGCTGTGGGGGCTGTACATGTCGATCGTGAACGTCGGGCAGACGTTCTACGCGTTCGGCTGGGAGATGCTCCTGCTCGAGGCGGGCTTCACGGTCGCGTTCCTCGGCTCGGACCAGGTCCCGCCCCCACGCCCCATCCTCATCCTGGTGGTCTGGCTGGTGTTCCGGCTGGAGTTCGGGGCGGGCATGATCAAGATCCGCGGGGGCGCCGAGTGGCGGGACCTCACGGCGCTGTACTACCACCACGAGACCCAGCCGATGCCCGGGCCGCTGAGCCGCCAGTTCCACCTCCTGCCCAAGTGGATGCACCGCTCCGAGGTGGTGGGGAACCATGTTGCGCAGCTCGTGGTGCCGTTCCTCCTGTTCTTCCCGCAGCCGGTCGGGTCGGCCGCCGCGGCAGTGGTGGTCGTGACGCAGCTGTGGCTCGTGCTCTCGGGCAACTTCGCGTGGCTCAACTGGTCCGCGATCGTCCTCGCGTTCGCCGCCGTGGGCGACGCGGCGGTCCACTGGCTGCTCCCATTCGTCCCCGAGCGGCTCTCCTCCGCCGCGTGGAACGCCGCCCCCCCGGGCGCCGGGCGCACGACGGCGTGGCCCGCCCCGGGCGACTGGGTCACCTGGGTGTGGGTCGGCGTCGTCCTCGCGGCCTCGCTGCTGCTGCTCGTGCTCTCGTGGTGGCCCGCGAAGAACCTCGTCTCGAGCCGGCAGCTCATGAACGCCGCCTTCAACCGGTGGCAGCTCGTGAACACGTACGGCGCGTTCGGGTCCGTGACGAAGAACCGGGTGGAGATCGTGGTGGAGGGCACGCTGGACACCGTGCCGGCCGAGGACGCCGACTGGCGCGAGTACAGGTTCCGCGGGAAGCCCGGCGAGCCGGAGCGCATCCCGCGGCAGTGGGCGCCCTACCACCTGCGGCTCGACTGGCTCATGTGGTTCCTGCCGCTGCGCACCGTGCACGAGGACTGGTTCTATGCGTTCCTCGTCAAGCTCCTGGCAGCGGACCCGGCCACGCTCAGGCTCCTGCGCGAGGACCCGTTCCACGGCGAGCGGCCGCGCTGGGTGCGGGCGCGGTCCGCGCTGTATGAGTTCTCGACCCACGCCGAGTTCCGGCAGACCCACCAGCGCTGGGTCATCACGCCGCTGCGGGTGCTCATCCGGCCGCTCACCCTGCGCGAGAACGAGGAGGCCGGGGGCTGATCCGGCACCGAAAGGGCCCCGGTCATTGACCGGGGCCCTTCCTGCGGTGCGCGAGGCGGGATTTGAACCCGCACGCCCTTTCGGACACTGGCACCTGAAGCCAGCGCGTCTGCCGTTCCGCCACTCGCGCGCAGCACTCCCGCAGTCCGGCAGATGCCCGGCCCTGCGAAAGCAGCGAGGTCCAGCATAGCCGAGCGGTCCGCGGATTGCGAAATTGCCCGCGGCGGCTGCAGGCATGGGCGAGGATAAGGGACGGCGCGCCGGGGAACGGTCGTTACGCGGTCGGTACACCCCGGTTCAGACGGCACCCAGAGGCGCCCAGTAGTATCGGGTGAGGACTGTGCACGCAGCGTGCGCGGCTCCGTCAAGCTGTGGCACTGTGCCCGCACCCGCGGGCCCTGGACCTGGAAGGAGGGGCCATGGGACTGCTCGACAGGCTCGAGCGCGGCATCGAGAAGGCCGTCCACGGCGTCTTCTCGACGGGCTCGAAGGGCCAGGTGCAGCCCGTGGAGATCGCCAGCAGGCTGCGCCGCGAGATGGACCGCCAGGCATTCTCGATCGACCAGGGCCGCACGCTCGCGCCCAACGTCTTCGAGGCGCACCTCTCGGACGATGACTTCGAGCGCGCCCGCGGCTGGGGCCAGCCCCTGGCGGAGGAGCTGTGCGACGTGGCCGTGAAGCACGCCCGCTCGCAGGGCTACACCCTGCAGGGCCCGGTCCGCTTCACGTTCCGGCACGACGCCGCGCTCAAGCCCGGCCAGTTCGAGGTCGACTCGCGCACGGAGCGCAACGAGTCGCGCCCGAACCTCCCGGCCGCCCCGACCCGCCAGCCCGTGCGGCTCTCGCCCGTGCTGGAGATCGACGGGCAGCGGTACTCGGTCAACGCGGACTCCGTGGTGCTGGGGCGCTCGAACGAGGCGGACATCGTGGTCGACGACACGGGCGTGTCCCGCCGGCACCTCGAGATCCGCACCGACGGGAGCACGACCTACGCGGTGGACCTCGGCTCGACCAACGGCAGCTACATCAACGGCCACCGCATCGAGGGCAGCGCCGTTCTCCACGACGGGACCACCATCACCATGGGACGCACCAAGATCGTCTTCCGCATGCTTCCGGCACCCCGGGGAGGGAACGCGTGAACGAGCTGACGCTCACCGCCCTGCGGCTGGGGTTCCTCCTGCTCCTGTGGCTGCTCGTCTTCAGCGTCGTGGGCGCGATGCGCCGGGACCTCGCCGTCGGGCGGCGGAACAAGACCGGCGCCCCCACCGCCCGCCAGGTGCGGCGCAACCCCGAGCTCGCCGAGCCGCCCGTGCGCCAGCAGGCGCACCGCCTCGTCGTCGTCGAGGGGCCCCTTGCCGGGACCAGCCTGCCGCTCGAGGGCAGCCCCGTGCTGCTCGGGCGGGCCCAGGAGGCCACGCTCGTGCTCGAGGACGACTACGCCTCCGGCCGCCACGCCCGCCTGTTCCCGCAGGGCAGCCGCTGGTTCATCGAGGACCTCGGCTCCACGAACGGCACCTACCTCGCGGACCAGCAGCTCACCCGCGCCCAGCCCGTGGAGCTGAACGTGCCGATCCGGATCGGCAAGACTGTGATCGAGCTGAGGCCCTGACCTTGGCAGAGGCCCCGCTGATCCTGCGCTACGCGGCCCGCTCCGACGTGGGCCGGCTCCGCTCGAAGAATGACGACTCCGCCTACGCGGGCCGTCATCTCATGGTGGTTGCCGACGGCATGGGCGGGCACGCGGGCGGCGACGTGGCGAGCGCCTCCACCGTCCTGGACCTCATCCACCTCGACCACGGCGGGTACGAGCAGGGCGAGGCGGCGACCCAGCTCGCCGACGAGATCCAGACCGCGAACTCCCTCCTGTCCGAGCTCGTCAGCGCGAATCCGCTCCTGGCCGGGATGGGCACCACCGTCACGGCCCTCCTGCTCTCCGACGGGACCTTCGCGTTCGCCCACATCGGCGATTCGCGCGCCTACCGGCTGCGCGGCAACGACCTCGAGCAGGTCTCCACCGACCACACCTTCGTCCAGCGGCTCATCAACGAGGGCCGCCTCCGTCCGGAAGAGGCCGAGACCCACCCGCACAAGAACGTGCTCATGCGGGTCCTCGGTGACGTGGACGCGAGCCCCGAGCTGGACCTGGCCACGTTCCCGGCGGTCGAGGGCGAGCGCTGGCTCCTGTGCTCCGACGGCCTCAACTACGTTCCCCTGCCACTCGTGCACCGCACGCTGGGGGAGATCGAGGACCTGGCCGAGTGCGCCGACCGCCTCGTCGAGCTCACGCTGGCCGCGGGGGCACCGGACAACGTGACCGTGATCGTCGCCGACGTCGTCGCCGCCGGGGAGGACGACGGCGAGGCGGCACCGCCCGCGCAGGCCCCGGCTGCAGCGACCCTCACCGCAGCGGCGGCCGCCCGCACGCCCGTGACCTCGGCTGCCGCCGCGAACCCGCCCCGCGCCAACGCGGCCGAGCAGGCCGCCGCCGAGGGCGCACCGGCCTCGGCGCCCGCCGCGGCGTCGCCGGAGCCGCCCGCCGCGGAGACCGGCGAGACGACGGTCCCCGAGGGCGAAGGCGGCGAGACCGGCCGCGAGGAGCCGGAGACGGACCCGAACCTCGGCGCCCATCTCTCCGCCGAAGTGCTCCGCCGGGAGCTCGACTCCCGTCCGCACGAACTCGTGGGCGCCGCCGCCTCCGCCGCCGAGACGGGCTCGCTCCCCTCGGTCGCCAGCCGCACGGCCGCGCGCCGCGCTGCCGCGATCCTCACCCACCGCAGCCCCGAGCCCGAGGAGGACGCGGAGGAGCCCCCCGCACCGGTCCGTCCCGTGCGGCGCTGGTTCCGGATCGGGCTCGGCGCGATCGCCGCCCTGGCCCTCATCCTCGGCGTCTGGTTCGGCTACGCCTGGACCCAGACCCGCTACTACGTGGGCTCCTACGACAACCGGGTAGCCATCTACAACGGCGTCTCGCAGCAGCTGGGCCCCATCTCCCTCTCGCACGTCCACTCGGCCACCAACATCCCCCTCGACTCGCTGAGCCCGTACACGCAGCAGCGGCTCCGCGCCGGCGTGCCCGCGGACGGCCTCGAGGCCGCCGAGGACATCGTGAAGGGCATCCAGGCCGACCCGAGAGGCTGCCTGCCCGGCTCGGGCGCCACCGCGAGCCCGGCCCCGTCGGGCACGGCGGGGGCCGGCACGGTCCCGTCGGCCAGCGCGAAGCCATCCGCCAGCGCGAAGCCTTCGGCCTCAGGCTCTGCCGCGCCGAGCGCGAGTGCCAGCGCGAGCCCCAGCCCGACCACCACCCCCGACCCCTGCCTGGGAGGCACCCGATGAGCGGCGTGGAGACCGTGGAGAAGCCACGGCGGAACGTGGAGCTGCTGCTCCTGCTCCTGGCCTTCGCCGTGTCCATCGGCGCGAACACGATGAAGGGCCTGCAGGACGGCACCGCCTTCGGCAGCGACTTCTGGCTCCAAGAGGCCCTCCTGGCCGTCCCGGCCCTGGCGATCCACGCGGTGCTGCGCTTCCGCGCGAAGTATGCCGATCCGCTCATCCTTCCCATCGTGGTCACGCTCAACGGCCTGGGCCTGGCGATGATCCACCGGCTCGATACGCCGCAGACCGACTACGGCAACACGCAGGCGCGCTGGACCGTGGTGGGGATGGTGCTGGCGATCGCTGTGGTCTGGTTCCTGCGCGACCACCGCATCCTGCGCCGGTTCACCTACATCTCACTGATCGTGAGCGCGGTCCTGCTGCTCCTGCCCCTCGTCCCCGGCATCACCGCGGGCGAGATCAACGGCGCCCAGGTGTGGATCCGGATCGGCGGCTCGACCTTCCAGCCCGGCGAGGTCGCAAAGATCACCATCGCGGTGTTCTTCGCCGGCTACCTGTCCACGAACCGGGACCTCATCCTGCTCGCGGGACGCCGGATCGGGAAGCTGCAGCTGCCGCGGTTCAAGGACCTCGGCCCGATGGTCGTGGCGTGGCTCGCGGCCATCGGCATCCTCATCTTCCAGCACGACCTCGGCATGTCCATCCTGTTCTTCGGCATCTTCATCTCCACGATCTACATCGCCACGAGCCGCGTGAGCTGGGCGATCCTCGGCGTCCTGCTCATGTTCGCGGGCGCGATGGCCGCGAGCCTGGCGCTGCCGCACATCCGCCTGCGCATCGACGGCTGGCTCAACGCCTTCTCCCCGGAGGTCTACGGGCGCACCTCGGGCAGCAGCTACCAGATCGTCCAGGGCCTGTTCGGCATGGCCAACGGCGGCCTGCTCGGCACGGGCCTCGGCCAGGGGCGCCCGGACCTCGTCCCGTTCTCGCACTCGGACATGATCGTGGCCTCGTTCGGCGAGGAGCTGGGCCTCGTGGGCCTGTTCGCGATCGTGCTGCTCTACGCCCTGCTCGTCACGAGGGGCTTCCGCGCCGCGCTCGGCGCCCGCGACTCGTTCGGCAAGCTGCTCGCCTCGGCGCTCTCGGCCGCGATCGGACTCCAGGTCTTCGTGATCATCGGCGGAGTCACGCGCCTCATCCCGCTGACCGGCCTCACGACGCCGTTCCTCGCCGCCGGCGGGTCCTCGCTGCTCGCGAACTGGATCATCGTGGCCCTGCTGCTCGTGATCTCGAACGCGGCACGCAGGCCCACGGCCCAAGGGCCCCTCGTGGCCGACGACGGCCACGGCAGCGCGCGGCACGCCGACCTGGCCCAACCCGGAGACACCATGACCACGCAGGCGGTGAGGACCCGATGAACCAGGCGATCAGGAATGCGTGGATCGCGATCGCGGTCATGTTCGCCCTCATCCTCGGCGCCATCAGCTACGTGCAGGTCATCGGGGCGGACGACCTCAACAAGAACTCCTGGAACAACCGGGCGATCCTGCAGACGTTCTGCCAGGAGCGCGGGCCGATCCTGGTGGCCGGCAAGCCGATCGCCCAGTCCGTGGAGAGCGGCTCCGACACCTGCAAGTTCCAGCGCACCTTCCCTGGGCAGGACCTGTACGCGGGCATCACCGGCTTCTACTCGAACGTGTACGGCTCCTCGGGCCTCGAGAACACGATGAACTCGACCCTCACGGGCCGCTCCGACGAGCTGCTCATGGACCGGATCCGCCAGCTCTTCCTCGGCGAGCAGCCGCAGGGGGCCTCGGTCGAGCTCACGATCGACCCGGCCATCCAGAAGCTCGCCTACGACCTCATCCCCGACGGCCAGCGCGGCTCGATCGTCGTGACGAACCCGAAGACCGGGGCGATCATCGCCATGGTCTCCAAGCCCAGCTACGACCCGAACCTCATCGCCACGCAGGACCAGGCGGCGGCGTCGGCAGCGATGCAGAAGATCCAGTCCGAGCAGGGCATCAACCTCAACCAGGGTGTCAGCGGCCCCACCGGCGCGCTGCTGGCGCCCGGGTCGGTGTTCAAGCTCGTGGACACGGCGGCGGCGCTGGCCTCGGGGAAGTACAACAAGGACTCCGTCCTGCCCAACCCGGCCCAGATGACGCTGCCGGGGACCAACACGCAGCTGCCGAACTACGCCGGCGGCAACTGCTACACGCGCGACAAGGCGGACTTCGCCTTCGCCCTCGAGCAGTCCTGCAACACGCCGTTCGCCTCGATCGCCCTCGACCTGGGCCAGGACGCCATCGCCAAGCAGGCGGCGGCGTTCGGCTACGGCCAGGACGCCGGGGACCAGCTGCACCTCGACTACTCCCCCGGGGTCTGGCCGCAGAAGCTCAACCAGGCGCAGCTCGCCCAGTCCGCGATCGGCCAGTTCGATGTGAAGGCCTCCCCGCTGCAGATCGCCCTCGTGACGAGCGCGATCGCGAACGGCGGCATCCAGATGAAGCCCTCGCTCGTCAAGAGCATCACGGCCCCGGACCTCCATGTCGTCTCGGAGCCCAAGCCTGAGGTGCTGCGCACGTCCACGACGCCGGACATCGCCCGCCAGATCACCGAGTGGATGACCGACGTGGTCTCGCAGGGCATCGCCGGCGCGGCCGCAGTCCCGGGCGTCAAGGTGGCGGGCAAGACCGGCACCGCGGAGCTCGGTGTGACCAACAGCAAGGGCCAGATGCTGAACAATTCCTGGTTCACCGGGTTCGCTCCCGCGGACAACCCCCAGGTTCAGGTGACCGTGGTGATGGAAGGTGTTGACATCTACCAGGGCGCCGCGCTGACCAGTCCGACAGCGAGAAAGATCTTTGAGGCGGTGTTGAATAAGTGAGACCGACGTCAGGCATCACCTTGGGCGGCAGGTACCAGCTGCAGAGCCGGATCGCCATCGGGGGCATGGGCGAGGTGTGGCGTGCCCGCGACGAGGTGCTCGGACGCATCGTCGCGATCAAGATCCTCAAGGAGGAGTACGCGGGCGACCCGAGCTTCCTCGAGCGGTTCCGCGCGGAGGCCCGCCACACCGCGCTGCTGAACCACAGCGGGATCGCCAACGTCTTCGACTACGGCGAGGCGGAGGGCTCCGCCTACCTCGTCATGGAGCTCGTCCCGGGCGAGCCGCTCAGCGCGATCCTCGAGCGCGAGCGTGTCCTCTCCCCGGACCGGACCCTCAACATCATCGCCCAGACCGCCCGCGCCCTCGCGGTCGCCCACGGGCAGGGCCTCGTGCACCGCGACGTCAAGCCCGGGAACCTGCTCATCACCCCGGACCACCGGGTCAAGGTCACGGACTTCGGCATCGCCCGCCTCGCCGACCAGGTCCCGCTGACCCAGACCGGCCAGGTCATGGGCACGGCGCAGTACCTGGCCCCCGAGCAGGCCACGGGCCAGCAGGCCACGGGCTCGAGCGACATCTACTCGCTCGGCGTGATCGGCTACGAGTGCCTCACCGGCCACCGCCCGTTCTCGGGCGAGAGCCAGATCGCGATCGCGCTCGCCCAGGTGAACGACGCCCCGCCGCCGCTGCCCGAGCACCTTCCCGCCCCCGTGCGCGCCCTGCTCATGTCGATGCTCTCGAAGGACCCCCGGAACCGGCCGGCGAACGCGATCAAGCTCGCGGAGGCGGCCGAGGCCATCCGCCGCGGCGACATCCGGGCCGCCCAGGCCGCCGTGCCGGACATGCTCCTGCAGGAGGACTCGACCGAGGCGATGGACGCGGTCTCGACCGGGAAGCTGCAGCGCCAGACGGCCCCCACCGCCGTCGTCGGGGGCGCGGGCCTGGCCGCCGGAGCCGCTGCGGCCGCCGCAGCGGCGGGTGCCTCGGCCTCGCGCGGCGCGCCCGCGACGTCGGCCCTGCCCCTCGTGGGCGACGGCGGCCGCGGCGCCGATGCCGCGGGCGAGGACGTGCACCAGCCGCTGTACGCGCCGGAGGACGACGAGCAGCCCGAGCCGCCCGTGGCCCGCAAGCAGCGCAAGCGCAGCCCGCTCACGTGGCCGCTCGTGGCCCTGCTGCTCCTGCTCCTGTTCGTGCTGATCGGCGTGTGGCTCTCCAACGCCGGGCTGTTCAGCCCGTCGCCGCTGCCCTCGACCGCACCGAGCAGCTCGAGCGCCGCCCCGAGCACGAGCTCGGCGCCGCCCACGAGCGAACCGCCGAGCTCGACGGCGCCGCCGGCGCCCGCCACGGTTACGATCGTCCCGTCGAACTACATCGGGCAGAACTACACTCAGGTGAAGTCACAGCTCGAGGAGCTCGGCATGAACGTGGCACTCAACGCCGTCCAGTCGCAGAGCGGAACGATGGGCCAGGTCACCGACGTCACACCCGCGGGGCAGGTCACGGTCGGGTCGACGATCACCGTCACCTACCTCTCGGTCCAGCCGCCGGTCACCGTGCCGCCCGCGCCGTCCTCCACCGCGCCGCCCAAGAGCAGCCCGGCAAAGTCGCAGACGCCGTCGCAGACAGCAGGTGCCCTCCCGTCCACGCTGCCGATCGCCCCGAGCAGCTGACCCTGTGACCTATTCCGCCCACCCGCCCCTGGAACGAGAGGACGAGCCTATGCCCGCTCCCATCGTCCTCTCGGGCAGATACGAGCTCGGCGAGCTGATCGGCCGGGGCGGGATGGCGGACGTCTACGAGGGCCTCGACCTGCGGCTGGGGCGCCGGGTCGCGGTGAAGATGCTGCGCCCGGACATGGCCCGCGACGGGCAGTTCCGGGCCCGCTTCGAACGCGAGGCCCGCGCCGTCGCCGGGCTCAACCACCCCTCGATCGTGGGCGTCTACGACACCGGCGAGCACAACTCGGACCCGCTCTCGCCGCACAGCGTCGCGGTGCCGTACATCGTCATGGAGTACGTCGAGGGCCGGACCCTGCGGGACGTGATCCGCGAGGGGACCCCGAGCATCGACGACTCCATCGACGCCCTGCTCGGCGTGCTCTCCGCACTCGAGTACAGCCACCAGCACGGCATCATCCACCGGGACATCAAGCCCGCCAACGTCATGGCGTGCAACGAGCCCGGATCCGTGAAGGTCATGGACTTCGGGATCGCCCGGGCCACCGCGGACACCTCCGCGACGGTCACCCAGACCCAGGCCGTGGTCGGCACCGCCCAGTACCTCTCCCCCGAGCAGGCGCAGGGCAAGGTGGTGGATGCCCGCAGCGACCTCTACTCGGCCGGATGCCTGCTCTATGAGCTCCTCACGGGGCGGCCGCCCTTCGTGGGCGAGTCCGCGGTGTCGGTGGCCTACCAGCACGTCCAGTCCGTGCCCCGGCCCGCTGCCGACTTCAACCCCGACGTGACGCCGGCGCTCCAGAGCGTCCTGGACCGCGCCCTCGAGAAGGACCCCGACGACCGCTTCCAGAGCGCCGCCGCCTTCCAGCGCGCGCTGCGGGGGGCGCGGGCCGGCGTCGTCGTCCCCGCCCGCCCCGGTCGGGGTGCGGCCGCAGCGGGAGCTGCCGCCGCCGGAGCCGCCGCGGACGACGGCGGGGTCCCCACCGCCGCGGTCGGGCTCGTCGGCGAGTCGGGCGGCGGACAGAACGGTGCGGGCCCGGGGCAGGACGGCGCCGGACCGGACGGGCCCGGTGCAGAGTCTGCGGACGGGGCCGGGTCCTCGTCCCACCTCGGCGACACGGGCGAGTTCCCGGCCTACGCGCCCCCACCTGGCGACCTCATCCAGTTCGACGACGCCCGCGACGAGGAGCGCGCCCGCCGTGGACGCGGCCGCCGGCGCACCTGGATCGTGGTGCTGCTCGTGATGGCGCTGCTCGTGGCGACCGGCGGCGGCCTGCTGCTCTACCAGTACATGAACCAGCCCTCCGCGGTGCAGATGATCACCGTCCCGGCGGTCACCAACATGTCGGAGACCGAGGCCGCGCTCAAGCTCCAGTCGCTGGGCCTGCAGCCGAACATCTCCCACCCCAAGGACCCCACGGTGCCCAAGGGCACGGCGATCAAGACGGTGCCCGACGCGGGCACGCAGCTCGCGAAGGGCTCCTCGATCTCGCTCGAGATCTCGGACGGACCGGCCAACGCGACCATCCCCACCTCGATCATCGGCGCCACCGAGTCGGGCGCCCGCTCGACGCTGCAGGCGCTGGGGCTCCAGGTCAAGCCGCGCTCGATCCTCGCCAACGATCCCAAGGCGCCCTACGGCACCGTCATCGCGACCAACCCCGGCGCGGGCCAGACCGTGGGACTCGGGACCGAGGTGGAGCTGACGGTCTCCACGGGCAAGGTCAGCGTCCCCAACCTGCGCGGCATGGCGGTCGCCGACGCACAGAAGGCCTTGGCGGACCGCGGCCTCAAGGCCGCGGTGCAGGAGCAGGAGGACGCCAACGCGGCGCCGGGCACGGTCACCTACCAGGACCCGGCCGCGGACGGCAGCGTGGACCAGGGCGGGACGGTGTCCCTGATCGTGGCGAAGGCACCGCCGCCGCCCCCGGCACCGAGTCCCTCGCCGTCGCCCACCGACACGACGAGCACGGCACCTGCGCCGTCCGGCCCAGGCAACAGCGGCAATCCCCCGGGCAAGAAGGGCGGGGGGAACGGCTGAGCGGCCTCAGCCGGCGGTGATGAGCGGGCTCAGGTGCGAGGCCTTCTCGGCGGCGCCGGCCAGGCCGAGGGACTCGAGCCACGTGCCGAGCATCTGGTAGCCGCCCTCCGTGAGGACGCTCTCGGGGTGGAACTGCACACCGCACAGGGGCGCGGTCCGGTGCGCGAGGCCCATGACCACGCCGGAGTGCGTGTGGGCGGTGACCTCGAGGACCTCCGGGATCGTGTCCGCGACCGCGGCGAGGGAGTGGTAGCGGGTCGCCGTGAAGGGCGAGGGAAGGCCGGCGAACACGCTCCTGCCCTCGTGCTCGACAAGGGAGGTCTTCCCGTGCATGAGCTCCGGGGCGTGCGTGACCGTGCCGCCGTAGGCCTCGGCGAGGGCCTGGTGGCCCAGGCACACCCCGAGCATCGGCTTGCTGTTCTCCCCGCACCACCTGATGAGCTCGATGCACACCCCGGCCTCGGCGGGGTTGCCCGGTCCGGGCGAGACGAGGACGCCGTCGCGGGCGGCGGCGAGCTCGATCGCCTCAGCGAGCGAGACGTCGTCGTTCCTCACCACGGTCGTCTCGGCGCCCAGCTGCTGGAGGTAGCCGACGAGCGTGTAGACGAACGAGTCGTAGTTGTCGATGACGAGGATGCGGGTGGTCATGCGTCAGTAGCCGTTTCGTCCGGGCCGGCGCGGGGCGGCGGGCTCCTGCGGCTAGACTGGAGCCTCAGAAGCGCACGGCCCGCACCCGCGGTGCAGCGTGTTGGTGCTTAGCAGAATATCAAGCGGGCCCCGCGGCGTGACGGGCGGGCCCCGAGGAGGACGAGTGCCCGAGTCGACGGACAAGCCACAGCACGAGCCGGCTGCGGCCGCGCCGAAGAAGGCAGCAGACCCCAAGGCCGCCGATCGCCGGTCGGCCGACCGCAAGGCGGCCGAGCGCAGGGCCGCGAAGAAGGCGAAGCGGCAGCGGCGCGCCCAGCGCGCCAGCGGGCCCACGCCTCAGTGGTACAAGTACGTCATGTTCGGGCTCATGGTGGTGGGCCTGCTCTGGATCATCACGTTCTACGTGACCCAAGGCCTGTTCCCCTTCCCCGAGCTGGGCAACTGGAACATCCTCGCCGGGTTCGGGATCGCGATCGTCGGGTTCCTCATGACCCTGCGCTGGCGAGGCTGAGCGCGCGGAGCACCGCGCGACCCGTCGACTCCCACCCGGGCAGCAGCGGCCTCGCCGCGAGCGCCGCGGCCCGCCACCGCGCGCGCACCGACGCGTCGTCCAGCCACCCCGCGAGCTCCCGCACGAGGGGGTCCTCGGCTCCTCGCCCCGTCTCCCGGGGCGACTCCACCGCGGCCCCGGCCGTCCCCAGACCTCCCTCGAGGGAGAGCCCCAGCGCCTCGACCGCACCGGTGCGAGAGGTGACGATGGCCGGGACGCCGCGCGCGAGCGACTCCACCACCGCGAGCCCGTAGGTCTCCGGGTCCGAGACGAGCACCGTGAGGTCCGTCGCGGACCACTCGGCCTCGAGCGCCTCCCCCCGCAGCTCGCCGGGCACCCGCACGCGGTCGGCGATGCCGAGGTCCGCGGCGGCTTCCCGCACGGCGCGCGCGTAGGCCGGGTCGGCGGCGTCGTACCCTGCGAGCGTCAGCGTCCAGGGCCGCTCGCGGAGGGCCGCGAGGGCGCGCAGGAGCCGCAGCTGCCCCTTCCCCGGCAGGAGGGCCGCGAGGCACAGCACGTGCGGGGCCCTGCCGTCTGGGAGGCTCCCCCGGGCCGGCGGGCCGCCCGCGACGCCGGGCCGCACCACCTCGGCCACCATCCCGTAGCGCGCGGTGAGCCGCCGGGCGGAGAAGCCGCTCGGGACCATGGCCACGTCCGCCGCGGCGAGCGCGCGCCGTTCTAGCGCGGCGAGCCGCTCGGCCTCGCCCGCGGAGAGCCCGGCGGCGTCTGCGAGCAGCAGGTGCACGAGGATTCCGAAGCGGCCTCCGCCGCCGCGCATGGCGGCGACCGCCGAGGCGACCTCGTCCGGGGCGCCGAGCGCGAGGAGCCCGTCGACCAGGACGTGGGCCGGTTCGCCGCCGGGGAGGAGGGCCGCGGCGAGGCGCCGCCGGTCCTCGGCCGAGCCGACCGGCCAGGCCCCCGGCACCCCGACCACCTCGACCGCCGCGCCGAGCATCCGGAGCGCCTCGGCGAGCCGGGTGTTGTAGACCGTCCCGCCCGAGGTGTATCCGAGCCCGTCCGGCACCACGAGCCGGACCTGGGCCGGGACTGAGGCCGCGGCGGGAACCCCGGTGCGCTCCATGTCAGCGGGCGCGATCCGAGGCCAGGTCCACCGTGCAGGAGGCCCACGCGTCCGGGTTCTCCCGGAGCGTGACCTCGACCGCGGTGAGGTGCCCGAGGCGGCGCAGGTCCTCGGCGGCGCCCACCGCGATGTGCTGGGCGAGCACCTCGGTGGTGGTGAGGCGTCCGGTGAAGTCGGGGTGCTCGTCCAGATTGCGGTAGCGCAGACCGTCGAGGATCGAGGAGAGGAGCTCGGAGGCCTCGCCGATGTCCATCACGGTCGAGTTCGCGTCGAGTGCCTCGGCGCGCACGGTCAGCTCGACCACTAAGGTGGCGCCGTGGAGTCCCTGGGCGGGGCCGAAGGCGGGCCGCGGGAGGCTGTGGGCGATCATCACGTGGTCGCGAACGGTCAGGCTGAACATGGCTCTCCTTCTCGGGGGCTGCGGGGAATCAGGGGGCGCCGGGGTAGCGGATCACGTGGCACAGCCCGGGCCACGCGCCGGCCACGTCTCCGCCCTCCGCGAGGCGGTCCATCGTGGCGGGCAGGTCGGCGAAGTCGGAGGGCTCGCCGAGGAACGCATCGAACGCGGGGTCCTCGAGCAGGCGCAGCGCGAGGGCGAGCCGCTGCGCCGTCGTGCGCCGGACGCGCCGCGGCTGGGCGACCTGGCCCACCTGGCTGGCCCGCAGCGAGAGGCGGCGGGCGTGGAAGTCCGCCCCGAGCGGGACCTGGACGCTGCGGTCGCCGTACCAGGACAGTTCGATGACCTCGCCGTCGTCGCCCACGATCTCGAGGCAGCGGGCGAGCCCCTCCGGGGTGGCGGAGGCGTGGAGGACGATGTCGCAGTCCTCGGCGGCGTCCGCGGGCGCAACGAGCCGGACGCCGAGCGCGTCCATGAGACCCTGCCTGCCGGGGTCCGGGTCCACGGCCTCGAGCCGGTCCAGCGGGAAGCGGCGCAGCAGCGCGACGGCCGAGGCGCCGATGAGGCCGCAGCCCACCACGGCGATCCGGTCGCCGATGCGCGGGCCGGCCTCCCAGAGGGCGTTGACGGCGGTCTCGACAGCGCCCGCCAGGAGGGCGCGGCGGGGCGGCACGCCCTCGGGCACCGGGGTGAGGTCCGCGGCCGGGACGACGTAGCGGTCCTGGTGCGGGTACAGGCAGAACACGGTGCGGCCCTCGAGCTCGGCCGGCCCGCGCTCCACCACCCCCACCGAGAGGTAGCCGTACTTCACGGGGGCGGGGAAGCTGCCCTCCTGATGGGGGGCCTCCATGAGGTCCGCAACCCGGTCCGGCACCTTGCAGGCGTGGACGAGGTTCTCGGTGCCGCGCGAATGGCCCGAGTACAGGGCGCGGACGAGGGCCTCCCCCTCGCCCGGTTCCGGAACAGGCACCGGACGCAGCTCGCCCCGGCGGGGGCCGGTGGTCCAGTAGGCCATCGCCATGCCGGGGGTGGTGGGCGCGGCGGTGCCCGGACCGGTCCTGATCGGATCTCCCATGCACCGACACTACCCAGCGGCGCCCCCGATGAGACAGAGCCCGGCCGGGGCCGGGGCTGCCCCGCCTAGACTTGAAGGATGACCACGGCCGTAGCCCAGCAGACCAACGCGTACTTCGACGACACCTACCTCACCGAGGCGACGGCGACCGTGGTCGCCGCGGGGACGGGCGAGGACGGCGCCTGGGCGGCCGTGTCGCCGAACATCTTCCACCCCAAGGGCGGCGGCCAGCCCTCGGACGAGGGGACGCTCGACGGCGACCCGGTCACCCCGGCCCGCGACCCGTCCGGGCTCGTGGTGCTCACCGGGGCGACGTCCGCGCCCGAGGTGGGGGCCGCCGTCGTCTGCCGCATCGACGCGGCGCTGCGCCGCCGGCACGCGGCGCTCCACACGGCCGGCCACGTCCTCGGACACCTCGGGGAGGCGCGCGGGTGGCAGCACTCGGGGCATTCGCACTTCCCCGGGCAGGCGCGGCTGGACTTCGCCCCCGCCGGCCACGAGGACGAGCTGGCCACCCCGGAGCTGCGCGAGGCCGTGCGCGCCGAGATCCAGGCGCAGATGGACGCCGTGCTCGCCCGCGGCGGGGCCGTCTCCTCCTCGGTGGACGCGAGCGGGCACCGCACGGTGACGATCGAGGGGGTCAATGCCGAGCCCTGCGGCGGCACCCACGTGCGCTCGCTCTCCGACCTGGCCGGCGTGCGGATCCTCGAGGTGAAGGTCAAGCGGGGGGCCATCAAGGTCCGCTACGAGGCGGAGCACGCCGCCCCGGCCGGCGGTGAGACGGCCTGATGCTCTGGGTGAAGATCTGCGGCCTGTCCACCCCCGAGGCCGTCGAGGCGGCGGTCGAGTCCGGCGCCGACGCTGTGGGCTTCGTCCTCGCCCCGGGGAGCCCTCGGACCGTGGGGGCCGCGCTGGCGGCCCGGCTCGTGGCCGCCGCCCGTGACGCCGCGGCGAGGGCCGGACGCGAGATCGAGACGGTCGCGGTGGTCCGGGACCAGACGCTCGAGGAGGTCGCAGCCCTGGCCCGGGAGGCGGGCGTCGACACCGTCCAGCTGCACGGGGACGAGCCCGATGCGACCGCCGATGCCCTCCGCGGGGCCGGCTTCCGCGTGATCCGCGCCCTCTCCGCCGGTGAGTACACGCGGCGCACGGCGACGGGCTGGTCCTCCCCGGACCGGCTCCTGCTCGACGCCGCCGTTCCCGGCTCGGGTGAGCGCTTCGCAGACGACGAGCTGGGCGCCCCGCCCGCCGGGTTCTGGGCCCTGGCCGGCGGCCTGTCCCCACAGAATGTGGGCGAGGCCGTCGCCGCGCTGCGGCCCGGCGGGGTGGACGTCTCGAGCGGCGTGGAGTCCTCGCGCGGGGTGAAGGACCTGGGCCTCATCCGGGCCTTCATCCAGGCCGCGCGCACGGTCCTCTGACCCGCCCTCCTGAAGGTCACCTCCTGAAGGCCACCTCCTGAAGGTCACCTCCCGGGGGTCAAAGTCAGGACAATGACCCTCGGGAGGTGACCTTCAGACGGAGGGGCGGGCGGCCGGGTCGCTCTCGGCTCGCCACGGTCGTGGCGGCCCGTCTCAGCGTCGGGCAGCCGACGCCTGGCGGGAGGCCGTGCGCCCGAGGACGAGGCCGATCACCAGCATGCCGACGCCCAGCAGCAGGTGCAGCCCGTTGTCCGCGGCGTTGAGCGGGACGAAGTTGCCGGCCGACTCTCCGCCGAACACGAGGCCGTAGACGAACAGGACGAGGTAGATCGCGCCGCCCCAGACGAGGAAGCCCTTGGAGCCCGCCGCCGAGCGGGCGAGCGCGAGGCCCGCGATGCCGAAGAGCAGGTGGACCACGTTGTGGAGCACCGAGACCTGGAACAGGCCGAGCAGGTACGCGTCCGAATGGTGGCCCGCGAAGCCGAGGCCGGAGCCGGAGGTGATGCCGGGGATGAAGCCGAGCACCCCGACGAGGAGGAAGACGGCACCGACGACGGTCGCGGCGACCTGGACTGCGGTGCGGCGGTTCGAGAGGACTGAGGTGGACATGATGTCTCCTTGTGAAGGCCCCCGGCGTGCCGTCTGACGCGCCGGTGCGGTGTTCCCGCACCAATAGTTCGGAGGGCCCGCGCAGACGGATTGGACCAATCTGCGCGAGCCCTCCGGAGGGGGTCGCCGAGGAGGCTAGGAGAACTGCTGGACGACGATCGGTGCGGTGGTGGGCTGCTTCGATCCGCCCACCGGCTCGACCGTCACGCCGAGAACCGTCGAGGACCCAATACCGCCGGGCAGCTCATTCCACGTGGACCCGGTGCCCTTCACGAGGCCCGCGGGCTTCATCGAGCCGGACGCGTCGCCGAGCCAGAGCTCGTAGACGTGCCCCTGGGCGGGCTGGGGCAGGCCCAGCGTCACCACGCCGGCCACCGCGTCCTGCCGCGAGTGGGCGAGGACCAGGGTCCCGCCTCCGGGCACACTGACCTCCTGGAGCTTGGCGTCCGGGGCGGAGAGGATCCGCCCCATGACCGTGCCGGGGGCATCTGCGGCGGCGGCGAGCTGCCGGAGGGCATCGTCGCGCTGCTGCTGGGCACGGACGGCCCACGCACCGCTCACGCCGGCCACCACGAGGAGTGCGGCCGCCGCGGCCGCGAGCCACCGGGTGGAGACGGGAAGGCGCAGCGCACGACGGCGGTGCTCGCCGAGGTCGGCCACCGTCGCCTCGGCGAGTGGTGACCCCGCGTCTGCAGGAGCTGACCCCGCATCGCGGAGAGGTGACCCCGCGTCGCGGAGAGCTGACCCCGCGTCGCGGAGAGGTGACCCAGCGTGTGCAGGAGGTGACCCCGCGTCTGCGGGAGGTGACCCCGCATCGCGGGGGGCCGGGCGGGGCTCCTCGACGGCGTCGAACTGCGGCGTGACCGCGATCTGCGCCATGAGGCGCGCCTTGAGGTCCGGCGGCGGCGCGACGGGGGTCGTGCCCGCGGCGAGCAGGGCCGCGGTCTCGGCGAGCTCGCGCGCCTCCTCCGCCGTCTCGTCGCCGAAGCCGAGGGTGTGCTCGAAGCGGCGGCGCTCCTCGTCGTCGAGCGCGTTGAGGGCGTAGGCACCGGTCAGCAGGTGCAGCTGATCATCCATGGCTCACTCCCAACACGTCTCTCAGGCGGATCATTCCGTCGCGGATTCTGGTCTTCACCGTGCCCAGGGGAAGCCCCAGGGCGGTGGCGACTTCCCCGTAGGTGTAGCCGCCGTAGTAGGCGAGCCGGATCGCCTGCTTCTGCACCTCGGTCAGGGATTCGAGGGCCCGGTTGACCCGGTCGCTCTCGAGGGCCACCTCGACGCGGTGCTCGACGTCGTCGTAGCTCTCCTGGAATTCCTTGATGCCCTGGCGCAGGTCGCGGTCCGCCGCGGCCTGGGCGGCGCGGACGCGGTCCACGGCCCGCCGGTGCGCCATGACGGTGATCCAGGCGCGGGCGCGGCCGCGGTCGGCGTCGAACCTCTTGGCCTGCTGCCAGACCTCGAGGAACACCTCCTGGGTGACCTCCTCGGCCTGGGCCGGGTCGCGGACCACGCGCAGCACGAGGCCGTGGACGAGCGGGGCGAGGGCGTCGTAGAGCTGGCCGAAGGCCGCCTGGTCCCCGCGCGCCACGCAGTCCATGAGGTCGTCGAGGTCCGGGGCGGGCGCCCCGGCGTAGTGGTCCGGCATGTAGACCACTGTCTCACGAAGAGCCACGCCCTTCCTCACCTCCTGCAGCTGTGGGGCCACGCGCCGACGGCGGGCCGGGCAACCAGCACGCCCGGCCCGCCGTCGGTGGGTGTTCTGGTGTGCTACTTCGCCGGGGGCATCAGTACGGAGTCGACGAGGTACACGGTGGCGTTGGCCGTGTGCACGCCGCCGCAGACCACGTTGGCGCCGTTGACCTTGAGGCTGTTGCCCGAGCCGGTGACGGTGACGTCCTGGCCCTCGACCGTCTTGTGGGTGCCGGCGATCGAGTCAGGCTCGATCTGGCCCGGGACCACGTGGTAGGTGAGGATCTTCTTCAGCGTCGCGTCGTCGGTCTTGAGCGAGTTGATGGTGGCCGGGTCGATCTTCGCGAACGCGCTGTCCACCGGGGCGAACACCGTGAACTGGCTCGAGTCGAGGGTGTCGACGAGGTTGACCTTGGGGTTGAGCTTGCCCGAGACCGCCGAGGTGAGGGTGGTCAGGAGCGGGTTGTTGGACGCGGCGACGGCGACCGGGTCGGCGCTCATCCCCTGGACCGACCCTGGTCCGGAGGGATTGGCCTTCGCGTAGTCGGCGCAGCCGGCGCCCACGAGGTTCGCGGCCGGGTCGGCGCTCATGCTGCCCGAGGCCATTGGGCTGCTCATACCGCTCGTGCTCGGCGTCGTCATGCCTGCCGCGGCGCTGGCGGGTGCGGACGACGACGAGCCGCCGGCTGCCGACGTCGACCCGCCGCAGGCGGAGAGGCTGAGCGCGGAGACTGCGGCGAGCGCGGCGAGGCCCACAACGGCGGGGGTGCGATGGGTGGTCTTCATGGCTTCACTCCTGTTCGAGGTTGGCATGCCGTCGAAGGTGGCGTGCACCTGTAGTTCGGAGCGGGTGCGGGGGCGGATTGGACCGGTGTGCGCGGGGCCGGTTCAGCCCAGCAGAGAGCGCAGGGTGAAGGCGTTGCGCACGGCGTTCCCGCCGCCGTCGTTGTTGAAGTAGGCGAAGACCTCGTGGCCTGCGGCGTCCCATTCCCGGATGCGGCCGGCCCACCAGCCCAGGTCCGCGTCGGAGTACGAGCCGGCGTAGAGGTGCCCGTGGTCGGGGCCGTGCAGGCGCACGTAGACGTGCGGGGCCGTCGCCTCGAGGATGCACGGCAGGCCGGCGCCGCTCATGACGCAGTACGCCGCGCCGTGCCGGCGGAGGATGTCGAAGACGCCCGGGTCGTGCCAGCTCGGGTGGCGGAACTCGACCGCCGTGCGCATCCAGGGCGGCAGGGTGCCCAGGAACCAGTCCAGCCGCGCGTCGTCCCGGGCGTGGTGGGGCGAGAGCTGGACCAGCAGCACGGCCCGGCGCGGCCCCAGCTCGTGCCACGAGTCCGCAAGGCGCCCGGCCCAGGCCTCGGGCGCGTAGAGGCGCTTGGCATGGGTCAGCCCGCGCGGGGCCTTGACCGAGAGGAGGAAGCCCTCGGGGAGCCGACGGCGCCAGCTCGCGAACGCCGTCGTGCGCGGCCAGCGGTAGAAGCTCGCGTTGAGCTCCACGGTGGAGAACGCGGCAGAGTAGATGCCGAGGCGGTCCCAGGGGCGGGTGCCCGGTGGGTAGAGGGCATGCTCCCAGTGGTCGTAGCTCCAGCCCGACGTGCCGATGTGCCAGCCCATGGTTCCGAGCCTAGCCAGATTGGCCGGGGGCCGCCGGGGGTAGGGAGGGGCCATGGCTACCTCGCTTCGCGGCGTCCTCTTCGACGTGGACGGCACCCTCGTGGACTCGACCTATTTCCATACGCTCGCCTGGTGGCACGGGTTCCGCCGCTTCGGGCACGACGTGCGGATGAACGAGATCCACCGCCTGGTGGGGATGGGCGGTCAGAAGATCGTGGAGCGCCTGCTCGGGCCGGATCGGGACGCGTCGCAGGACAGCGAGATCCTGGACACCCATGCGGCGGTGTTCTCCACGTTCTGGCCCCACCTGCGGCCCTTCGACGGCGCCCGCGACCTGCTGGGGCGCTGCAAGGAGACGGGCCTGTCCGTGGTCCTGGCGTCCTCGGCCCGCCAGCAGGACCTCTCCGTGCTGCGCTCGGTGGTGGACGCCGAGGGCTCCGTGGACGCGGCAACCAGCTCGGCCGATGCGGACGAGCCCAAGCCCGCGCCGGACATCCTCGAGGCGGCGCTCAGGGCCGGGGGGCTGGAGGCATCCGAGGTCGTGTTCGTGGGCGACGCCGTCTGGGACGTGCAGGCCTCCTCGGCGCTGGGCATCCCGACCATCGGGCTCGCGTGCGGCGGGTACAGCGCCGCCGAGCTCGAGGAGGCGGGCGCGGCCGAGGTCTTCGCCTCGCCGCGCGAGCTCCTGGACGGGTTCGGGGGCAGCCTGATCGGGCGGAGGCTGGCCGCGGCGGGGTAGGCGCGCCGTTCTCGGAGCGCGGCGGCGCTCCAGCTCAGGCAGCAGGGCACGTGGCTCGTCGACTCAACCCGACCAGATGTCTCCGGCGGCGAGGCGCGCGATCTGCTCCATAGCCGTCTGCGTGCTCATCCCGGCCTTGACCAGGGCGTGGAGCGCCTGCTCTTCTCGACGCCCGGGGTCCGGGGCCTTCTGATGTCGCGCCGTAGCGGGCAGACCTCCCGAGCCTGACGGTGATTCCGCGGTGATCGTCATTGATCTCCTCAATTCTGTGAACATCCAGCGTGCCTACGCTGAGCAAGGAAGAGGGCCAGCTCCGCTGATTGGAGCCCTGGCCCGGTCATGCCTTGCGCGCAAGGTGCGCGGTGATTGTCGCATGACAATATCAGTCATATCTGTCGGCCGCCAGAGGCGTTTCGACCCTAGCCGGGACTCCGCCCCGCGCCACGCCCGTGTCAGGATGGGCTATGACCGAGCGCCTGATGCTCCTCGACACCGCCTCGCTGTACTTCCGCGCCTTCCACGGCGTGCCCGAGACGATCAGGCGGGAGGACGGGACGCCGGTCAATGCCGTCCGGGGCCTGCTGGACATGATCGCCCGGCTCACCGCGGACTTCGGCGCCACGCACCTCGTGGCGTGCTGGGACGACGACTGGCGCCCCCAGTGGCGCGTCGACCTCATCCCCTCCTACAAGGCCCACCGCGTGGAGCGGCAGGTCGCGGACGGCCCCGACGTCGAGACCGTCCCCGCGGGGCTCGTCGCCCAGGTCCCGCTGATCCGCCGCGTGCTGGGCCTCGCCGGGATCGCCGTCGTCGGCGCCCCCGGGCACGAGGCGGACGACGTCATCGGCACCTATGCCGCGCGCGCCGAACTGCCCGTGGACGTGGTGACCGGCGACCGCGACCTCTTCCAGGTGGTCAGCGACGCCCGCGGCGTGCGCGTCGTCTATACCGCCCGCGGCATGAAGAACCTCGAGACCGTCACCGACGCCGTGGTGGTGGACAAGTACCGCGTGCTGCCCGAGCAGTACGCCGACTACGCGGTGCTGCGCGGCGACGCCTCGGACGGGCTGCCCGGCGTGGCGGGCATCGGCGAGAAGTCCGCCGCGACCCTGCTCGCCCGCTTCGGCACGCTCGAGGGCCTCCTCGAGGCGGCGGAGGACCCGGCCAGCGGGCTGCCCGCCCCGATGCGGGCCAAGCTCGCCGCCGCCGCGGACTACCTGGACGTGGCGCCCGCCGTGGTGAACGTGGTCCGCGACCTCGACCTCCCCACGCTCGACGCCGCCGCGGCGCGGCTCCGCGCGGTCGACGGCGGCCCCCGCCGCGAGCTCGAGGGGCTCGCCGCCGCGTGGAACCTCGGCGGCTCGGTCAAGCGCCTGCTCGCGGCGCTCGACCGGCACGGGTGACCGGCGGGAGAGACGTCCTTCAGGAGAGCCGCACGGTCCGGATCTCCCAGGGCTGCAGACGGAGCGCGAGGCGCCCCTCGGCGGCCGTGTCCTCGAGAACCGTTCCCGTCAGGTCGACGGTGGCGGCGCGGCAGAAGGTCCCCGAGAGGACCGCGTCCTCCGGCTCGTCCGCGAAGAGCACGAGCCTGGCCTCCAGCGCTCCGCCGACCCGCCGGAGGCTCGTCAGGCGGGTGCCGTGGCCCTCGAGCCGCAGCCCCTCCGACGGCCGGGGCAGCGTCCCCCCGCGGCCTCCGAGACCGCGCACGGCGGCCACCGGGGAGGTGAAGAGTTCAGAGAGCCGGACGGCCCCCGCCTCGGACCAGCCCTCCGCGGAGGGGACGACGGCGAGCTCTATGCCCACCTCGGCACCCAGCTCCTGGGCGCCGGGAACGGGGATCTCTGCCGCGGCCGGCTCGTCCCGGAGGGGGTGGACGTTGACGCTCATCGATCCGACGGCCCGCAGCACGGTCAGGGCGATCTCGCGGGCGTCGACGATCTCGTATTCGGTCGCCTCCCGGACGAGCACCGTGGCCGGGCCGGACGAGATGAACCGGTAGGCGGGGAAGGTCGGAAGGGGATGCTCGCCGCCTCCGCCCTCGGCCGTGAGACCACGCCGCGTCACGGCGAACTGGCCCTCCGAAGCCGAGCCCGAGACAGATTCCGGCAACGGAATATGCAGGCGCAGACGGTGGTCGGCCGCCGGGTTGCGGAAGCGCACGGAAAGGCGGACGAACGGCTCCCCGCGCCGGAGCTCCACATCCATCACCACGGGGACGTCCACCGTGTCCTCGGACCGGCCCCCGGTTGCGGGGTCGAGCGCCCGGGGCCAGGCGTAGTGGCGGACCACCCGGATGACCGCGCGGAGCGGCCCCTCCTCGAGCACCTCCACGCCCACCTCGGACGGGCTGCTGACCAGGAGGTCCCTGGCTGGGGGCCCGTAGTTGTACGTGTCGCCGCTGTCGCCGCCGTCGACCAGGGCGCCTACCCCGCGCAGCATCGTCCCGTCGGCCGCGCTCACCGTCAGGGTGCCGTCCGCCTCGATGGTCGCGGTGACGGCGCCGTTGGCGAGGCCGCCGTCGACGCAGCGGACGCCGCCGGGGCACGCGACCTCGGTCCCCGGGCGCACGCGCAGCGCGGTGGTCCCGGAGGCGGGCACGGGCACGTCGACGAGGACGCGGGTCCGGCGCTGGGCGAGGATCCTCAGCTGCCACGGGCCGGGGCTGCTGCCCACGGCGGCCTCCAGCGCGGAGGCGCACTCGGCGATGTCGAACACCGGCGCGGCAGGGACCTCGGCCACGGAGAACTCGAGGAGCCCCGGCTCGATGCGGTAGGCGTCGATCAGCTGGCCGAAGAGCTCGCGCCCGTGGATGCGGTTCATCACGCGTGCCACCAGGACGGAGGCGTCCATCGTCTCGTCTCCGAGCACGGTGGGCAGCTCGCCGACGGGCTGCGCGGGAAGGATCGCCCCGTCCGCTGTCTCGGCGACGAGGGGCGCGTCCGCGTTCCCGCGGGCGATGGTCAGCTCGACGAGGCCGGAGCGGGGGTACGGCAGCGAGTTGACCACCGAGAAGGCATCCTCCGGGACGTCCCGGGCCACCCGCGAGAGCACGTCGTCGCGGACCGAGCGGGCCAGCTGGGCGGCCTCCTGGAGCCGCGCGTCGACCTGCTGCACGGTCTCGTCCGTCCCTGAGCCGACCACGGAGTCGTGGGCGCTCGACTCGATGATCCGGCGCCAGGCCATCCCCAGATAGGGTTCGAAATCGGCCGCCGTGTGGGCGGCCGCGAGCCGCTCTGCCTCGAGGACCAGCGATTCGGCGCGGCTCATCGCCGTCTTCAGCCCGCGCCGGATCGAGAAGACGCCGGGGAGGATGTTGCCGCGGGCGTGCGAGCGCAGCTCGCCCCGGATAGTGCGGGCGGGTCGGTCGGGGCCCAGCCTGCGGACGTAGTCCTCGAGCGTTCCGACCGTGATGGGGAAGGGCTCGTCCCCATACCGGTCCACCCACTCCATGAGGCGCGGGTCCGGGGCCATGTGGTCGGTTCCGAGCATGCCCAGGATCGGGGCCCCGGCCCAGCGGGAGCGGGTCCGGTCGCGGTAGCCGGCCAGCGCAGCGGGGATCTTCTCGGGGATGGCCAGGAGGTCCAGGGCGTTGCCGTAGCCGTCGAAGAGGTACTCGACGCGCACCGCGGAACCGTCCGGGGACTCCCAGAGGAAGGAGTGCTCTGCCACCTCGGACGGCACCCCCCTCCAGAGGCTCGCATGCTCGATGCCAGCACGCCGGAGGATCTGCGGCATCTGGGCGACGTGCCCGAACATGTCGGGCAGGTAGCCGATCGCCATGCTGCCGCCGAGCGCCTGCGCGCCGGCCATGCCCAGCTGGAGGTTCCGGACGATCGTCTCGCCCGAGCAGAGGAACTCGTCGAGGAGGATGTGCCAGGGGCCGAGGGCGAGCTGGCCGCGGGCAACGGCGGCCGCGACCCGTTCCCGGCTCTCGGGCCTGATCTCGAGGTAGTCCTCGATCGCAGCCGTCTGGCCGTCGAGGGTGAACCGGAACCGGGGATCCGCCTCGGCCATCCCGAGCACCGCGTCGAGCACGGTGACGAGCCGGTAGCGGAACACGTGGAACGGCTCGTACCACTCGCGGTCCCAGTGGGTGTGCGGCACGAGGACGATCCCCGTCTCCGCGGCCTGGTCCTGGCCCCCTGCCGTGACGCTGCTGGCCATCGTCACGCCCCTGCCACCTCTCCCGCGGCCTCCATGCCCATCTCGTCCAGCAGCACGCGCATGATCTTCTGGGCCGTGCGCAGGTCGGTGGTCCCCTCGGGGATCCCGGTGGGCGGGGGCTGCTTCTGGGTCACCATGGCGTGGAACGCCTCCCATTCGGTCTCGAAGGCTTCGGTCACGTCGTTCCTTTCGCGGACGACGACGCCGGCGCCCTCGCGCTCGACGGTCCGCAGGCGCGTGGGGCTGTTGAGGAGGTAGGGCACGCCGAACGTGAGCTCGGCGCTCCCTTCCGTGTGATGGACCGTGACGGTCTCCCGGTACTCGGGGTAGTCCGCCATGTAGTGCCAGTTGAGGTGGAACCGGGCGCCCGAGCCCAGGGTTCCGGCGACCTCGATCGATCCCGGGTCGTCCTGGGGGGCCCAGTGGCGCACGGCCTCCACCGTCCGGAGGGGTCCGAACAGCGAGCGGACCAGGGCGATGTCGTGGATGAGGCTGCCGAGCACCACGTTGGCGTAGAGCCGGCGGGCAAGGTCGGGCGCTTCCCCGCCGAGGGCTGCGTCGAGGTGGGTCCGGTCGGCGTCCCGGAACCGGGCCAGGGCCTCGGCGGGAACGTCCCCCGCGGCCGGGCGGAGGTTCGCGTAGGCGAGCTGCGAGGCCCCGCTCGGGTGCAGGACCTCGACCCCGACGTACCGGACCCCCTCGGCCTGCGGCAGGGAGGAGCCGAGGGCGAGCACCGCGGGGTCGTACTCCTTCATGTAGCCGAGCAGGAGCATGGGGCGCCCCTGGGCCTCCTCGGCGGCGCGGAGCTCCTCCGCCTCCCGGACCGAGTAGGCGAGGGGCTTCTCGCACAGGACCGGGACCCCTTGGCGGATCGCGGCGAGGGCGTCGGTGCCGTGCGAGCCGGAGGTCAGGAGCACCACGGCGTCCAGGCTCTCCGAGTCGAGGAGCGCGGCGAGGCTCTCGTGCCGGTGCCCGGGCCCGATTCCGTACTGCTCGCCGATGCTCGCCCGGAGCGAGGGGGAGGCGTCGGCGACCGCGGCGATCTCGAAGAGGTCCCAGCGGCGTGAGAGGAGGGGCAGGTGGACGGACTGGGCGATGGCGCCGAGTCCGACGACTCCGATGCGGAGGACGGTCATGAGGCTATCCACTTCCTGAGGGCGTGTCGGTTGATGGCGTGGTCGCGCTCGACGGCGCTGGGGTCCTCGCCGGGTCGGGGAACACGGTCCTGCTCGATGACGAGCCACCCGTCGTACCCCTGCCCGAGGAGTCCGCCCATGAAGCCGTCGACGTCGAGGTCGCCGTGCCCGAGCGGCACGAAGGCTCCGCGCGTCCAGACGTCACGGAGCGTGCCGCCGGTCTCTGCCACGGAACGGAGGACGTCGACGCGGGCGTCCTTGAGGTGCACGTGGTTGATCCGGTCCCCCCAGCGGGCGAGCGCCCCGACGGGGTCGCCGCCGGCGAGGAGGAGGTGGCCGGTGTCCAGGGTCAGGCCGACGTCGGTCTCCTCGAGCAGCCGGTCGATGTCCTGCGGCGATTCGATCCACGTTCCGGCGTGGTGGTGGAAGGTCGGCTCGAACCCCCGGGCCCGGACGCGTTCGACGGCGAGCCGGATGTTGCGCGTCAGGCGGCGCCACTGGTCCTCGTCGAGTGCCGGCTGCCACCCGGTGCCGGGATGGCGGAGGACTCCGGACCCGCTGTCCGCGAGCGTCGGCAGGGCGGCGCGGGCCGTCCCGCCGGCCCCCGCCGCGGCCTCGGCGAACGCGTCGAGCACCGTCTCGAGGACCTCGAGGGCCGCGGGAAGACGCTCGTCCTCGGTGAACGGGAGGTCGATCCACCCGCCGGCGAGCGCGAGCCCGTGGCGTGCGAGCCGGTCGGTGAGCTCTCGGTCGCGGCCGAGGAAGCCGAGCGGTCCGAGGTCGATCCCGGTGTAGCCCTGGCGGGCCAGGACGGCGCAGAGCCCGTCCGGACCCGGGAGCGTGCCGCCCTCGGCGTCGCCGAGGGCGAAGAGGCCGAAGCTGACCGGGGCGCCAGCAATGTCGATCACGTCTCGTTCCTTCCCAGAGGTGGTGCCAGCGGCCCGCGGTGCGGACCCGTTCACTGGCTGATGGCGAGGATGCGGCTGTCGGGCGTCTCGAGGCGGTACGGGCCCACGCCGTCGGGGAGCTCCTCGCGCGCGCTGCGGACCACGCGCCGTCGTCCGTCGAGCGTGACGAAGACCGTGCCCTCGGCGCCGACCGCGACCAGCTGCCCGTCGACGCGGAGCAGGAGCGGCCCGTCGGTCCCGAGGCTCACCGCGGTGCGCCCCTGCTTCAGGGCGTCGAGCACCGCCTCCTCGCCGGCGTCGTGGGCCGCCGCCCACGTTGTCGGCGCACCGACCGGGTGGCCGTCCTCCGGGCGGTGGAAGTCTCCGCCGCCGAGCGGGACGACGTCGGTCCCCCACGCGGTCCACCACGCCCAGATCCCGCTGTCGGCGGGCCGGGCGAGCCACGTCGAGTGCATGATCTCGGCGTGGGCCGGCCTGCGCGTCAGCGGCCACTGCCACGCGCAGTCGTCCGCGATCGGATGGTTGATGGAGAGGAACCCGCCCTGCTCCTCGGCCTGCTCGACCCAGCGGTCCGGGTGTTGGCGGAAGTCCACCCATCCGATGCGTCCGAAGGCGTTCGCGTGGCCGCGGGCGGTGGTGACCTCCTGGCCGGGCACGAGCGTGATGCCGTACGCCGCCCCCGTGCCGGCGAGCTCGGCGAAGTGGCTGACGGTGTTGTGCTCCGTCACCGCGAGGAAGTCGAGGTTCCTTGCCGCGCCGTGGGCGGCCAGCTGCTTCAGGCTGAGCCGCCCGTCGGAGTGGAGCGTGTGGGCGTGGCAGTCCCCCGCGAACCAGGTGAGCCCGGACGACGACGGGAGGTCCCGCCGTCGTCCTCTCGCCTCCGGTGCGGGGCGAGGGGGCGCCGGCTCGGGCTCCACCCCGCCGGTGGCGGGGAGGTGGATGTCGAGGATCGCCTCGACCCCTTCCGCGGGAAGGCGATGGAGGCCGAGCACGACCTTCCACACGCCGTCCTCGAGCTCGCCTGCGAGGTAGCCGCCCGAGGCGCGCTCGGCAGTGATGACGAAGCGTTCCTTCGCCCCTCCCGACCAGCCGCGCCAGCCCCCGGGCCCCTCGCAGCCGAGGTCGATGACCGCCGACGAGGTGTCGTAGTCGAGGACTACCTCGAGACTGCGAGCGCCGTGGACCTCGAAAGGCACCTCGACGTAGGGGCCCTCGGCCTGGTCCTCGACCGTCAGCAGCCGGCGGATCCGCACCTAGTCGCCGATCCGCACGCCGTCGGCGTCGAACAGCAGGGTCCGGCGCGGCTCGACCGTGACGCCGGCTGCGGAGCCGATCTCGGGCTCGAGGTCCTCCCCCACGACGGCCTGCACCATGGCTCCCTCGGGGAGCTCCACGGTGACGAGCACCGCGGCCCCCAGGTTCTCGGCGACGGTCACCGTGCCCGAGAACTCGCCCTGGCCGGCCGGAACGAGTGAGAGGTACTCGGGCCGTCCTCCCCAGGTGACCTTCTGGCCCTCGGCGACCCGCCCGGCCGCAGCGGGAGGGAGCGGCAGCCGGTGCCGGCCGATGTCCACCGCGCCCGAGACGACGACGCCCTCGATGAGGTTCATTGACGTGGAGCCGACGAACGAGGCCACGAACGTGTTGGCGGGGCGCTGGAAGACCTCGCGCGGCGTCCCGAGCTGCTGGAGCCTGCCGGCCTTCATGATCGCGATGCGGTCGGCGAGCGCGAGGGCCTCGGCCTGGTCGTGGGTGACGAAGACGGTCGTCACGCCCAGGTCGAGCTGCAGCTTCTTCAGGAACGTGCGGGCCTCCAGCCGGAGGCGGGCGTCCAGATTGGAGAGCGGCTCGTCGAAGAGGAAGACCTCGGGGCGGCTCGAGACGGCGCGGGCCAGGGCGACGCGCTGCTGCTGGCCGCCCGAGAGCTGGCCGGGGCGGCGTTCGAGGAGACCGCCGAGGGAGAGCTTCTCGCTCACGGAGGAGGCCTGGGCGTGCCTCTCCTTGCGCCCGACCTTCTGGATCTTGAGCGGATACGAGATGTTGTCCGCGATCGACATGTGGGGGAAGAGCGCGTAGTCCTGGAAGACCATCGCGACGTGGCGCTGGCCCGGCTCGAGATCGGTCACGTCCCGGTCCCCGATCGTGATCGTGCCCGAGGTGGACTTCTCGAGCCCCGCGATGGTGCGCAGCAGGGTGGTCTTCCCGCAGCCGGAGGGCCCGAGCAGGGCGAAGAACTCGCCGTCCTCGATGGTGACGTCCATCTCGTCGACGCCGCGGACACCGCCGGGGTACTCCTTGATGAGCGAGCGTGTGGTGATAGCGGCCATCAGCCTTTGATACCTCCATGGAAGCGGAACCCGTAGCGCCTGCTGACGAAGAAGTACATGGCGACGACGGGCAGGGAGAAGAGCAGGGAGAAGGCGGAGATCAGGGCGAGGTCCGGCTGGCCGCCTTCGGTGTAGAACGTGTACATCACGACGGCGGCCGGGGACTTCGAGGGCGACCTCAGCAGGATGTAGGGCACCAGGAAGTTGCCCCAGACCTGCACGACCGCCCAGACGGCGATCGCCGCGAGGCCCGGACGGGCCAGCGGGACCACGACGTCCCACAGGATGCGCAGGGGCTTGGCGCCGTAGAGCCGGGCCGACTCCTCGTAGGACTTGGGGGTCGAGTCCATGAAGTCCTTGAGGATGAAGATCACCGTGGGCAGGATCCCGCCGCTGAGCACCAGGATGACTCCGAACTGCGAGTCGATGAGGCCGAGCTTGACCATGAGCAGGAACGTCGGGACCATCGCCGCGGTCCCCGTGATGATCGAGGAGAGCAGCAGCAGGGAGTAGAGCAGCACGTCCCGCCCCGGGATCCGCACCCGGGAGAGCGCGTAGGAGGACAGCGACCCGAGCACCAGGACGATGACCATCGAGCCGATCGCCAGGATCAGCGAATTCCCCAGCGAGGCCATCGCGTCCGCGTTGGCGAAGAGCACCGCGAAGTTGTGCAGGGTGAAGTCGGGCACCTTGACGTTGAGGCCCGGGTGGGCATCGAAGGGCGCGAACACGAGCCACAGCACCGGCAGGACGAAGAAGGCCAGGATCAGGGCGATGAAGACCGTCTTGCCGACGATGCCGATGAAGTGGCGCACCCGGTTCCGGGCGGCCTCCTCTTCGGGGGTGCGCGCGGGAGCGGTGGCGGAGGTCATTTCTTCCTCTCCTTCAGCAGCCGCAGGTAGACGGTGGCGATGACGAGGTTGATCACGATCATGATCAGGGAGATCGCCGCACCCTGCCCGAGGGCCCCGTCGTTGAGGGCGAGCCGGTAGATGAAGATGGGCAGGATGTTGGACCGGTCATCCGGGCCGCCCGCCGTGAGCAGGTAGGGGGTGAACGTGTTGAAGGTCCACAGCGTGATGAGCAGGGTGTTCGTCAGGGCATGGCCGCGGATGTGCGGGAAGATCACGTCGCGGAACTGGGCGAAGGTCCCGGCCCCGGCCATCCGCGCCGTCTCGAGCTGGGACGGCGGGACCGAGGCGAGGGCCGAGCTGAACAGCATCATCGAGAACGCCGTGCCCACCCACGTGTTGAAGACGATGATGCACTGCAGGGGGTACTGCAGGAGCCAGGCCAGGTGGGCGGTGCCCAGGATCGAGTTGAGCGTGCCGTCGGTTCCGTCCAGCAGCGCGTACCAGAGGAAGGTGGTGACGGAGCTCGGGATGATCCACGCCAGCAGGACGAAGAACTCCACCACGGACCGCACGGTGCTGTTCAGCCGGGTCGCGAGCCAGGCGATGCTGAAGCCGAGCACCGACTGGCCGATGACGGCCGATCCGAAGACGAAGGCCAGCGTGAGCACGAGCGAGTTCGCGAAGCGGTCGTCCGAGAGCGCCGAGAGGTAGTTCTGGATGCCGACGAACTTGGGATGCAGGGCCGCCGAGCCACTGAGCCGGTAGTTGGTCAGGCCCAGATAGAGGGTCCACAGCGCCGGGAAGACGAGGAACACGCCGATGAGCACGAGGCTGGGCGCCACGAACGCCGCGGCCCGTGCCCTGCCGAGCCCGGCGACGTCCCCGTCGTCGGCAGCGCGCCGGGCCCGAGCCCTGACGGCCCCGGCAGGGGCCGCCGAGGGCTCGGCGAGCACGTCAGTTGAAGATCTTGTCGCTGCCACCGACGATCCCCTCCAGGGCCTTCTGGTAGTCGCTGGCCGCCTGGTCGGGCGAGCCGCCCGAGGCCACCTTGCCGGTCGCGGTCTGGATGGCCGTGGAGACCTGGGTGTAGTCGGAGGAGGACGGGCGGTACGCCGTGATGGGCAGCACCTCGGTGGAGATGAACTTCAGCAGGGGGTCGGACCCGAGGACCTGGGAGTTGACGTCGTCCCGCGGGGAGATCTGCGGGTTCGCGCCGATGCGCGCCTTGATGGCCTCCGGGGAGTTCATGAACTGGAGCAGGTCCCAGGCCTGCTGCGGGTACTTGGTGTTGGGGTTGATGACCTCTCCGGAGCCGCCGGACATGCTCACGAAGTCCTGTCCGTTGACGCCCTTGCCGGGGGCCTCGGCCGGGATCTTGGCCCAGCCGACGGCGGAATCACGGTCCTTCATGGGGTCGATGCCGGACTTGGGGTTGATGACCGAGCGCCACAGGTAGTCGCTCTCGATCATGATGCCGAGCTTGTCCTGCGAGAACTCCTGGAAGGACTTGTCGCGGCCCTTGGCGTCCTGCTGGAGGGCCGGGTCGCCGAGCTTGTCCACGCCGTAGACCTTCGAGTAGAGGCCCAGCACATCCCGGACGCCCTGGCTGTTGCCCTGCCACTTCCCGTCCTTGTAGATCGGCTGCCCGGTGCCCTCGAGCAGCGGCAGGAAGCCCTGGGTGGTGGTGGCCTCGGTCATGGCGGTCCCGGCGTTGATCTGCAGCGGGGTCACGCCGGGCAGCGACTTGAGCTTGGCGGCGGCGCTGAGGACGTCGTCCCAGCTCTTGGGCTGCCAGTCGGCCGGGAGGCCCGCCTGGGCGAAGAGCTTCTTGTTGAAGTAGATCACCCGCCCGTCCGTGCCGTCCGGGATCCCGTAGAGCTTGCCGTTGTACGTGGTGATCTGCTGGACGGCCGGCTTGATCTGCTTCCAGCCGTCCCACCCCTGGACCGTGGATCCGCCCACGAGGTCCTCCAGCGGCTTGATGTACCCGGCGTCGGCGAGCTCGCCCACCCAGATGCCGTCGACGGCGACGATGTCCGCCCCACGCCCGGTGGACAGGTCGAGCGAGATCTTGGTCTTGTAGGCCTGGTCGTCCACCCCGTTCGGCTGGAACGTGACCTTGGCGTTGACGCCCTTCGCCTTCTCGGCCGCCTCGAACTTCGGGATGACGTAGTTGGTGATCCAGTCCGCACCCGTGGCGTTCTTCCCGCCGGAGATCGAGTTGCTCGTGATGGTGAGGGTGACGTCCTTCGCGTCGGCGTTGAGGCTCGGCGAGCTGCCGGCGCCGCTGCTCGAGCCGCCGCACGCTGCCAGAGCCAGCACGCCCACGATGGCGGCGCTTCCGCCCGCAAGGTACCTGGGCCAGATCTTCTTCATGGGAACTCCCTCGTTCTTCCTTACTTGACGCGCGCTGGGCGCGGGGCGGACGGCTGCGATCGGCCTTCGATGCGGCAGTGAGCGCCGTCACATGCACTGGCGGGACCACGCTAGCCACACTCGCGCAACTTAGTCAACCTATTTGATATAGTCTGAGCACTCACACCGATGGAGGTGCGCATGCACAAGGGGTCCAATCTCGAGCGCGTCGGCAGGTACAACCTCACCGTGGTACTCGATCTCATCCGGCGGTCCGGAGAGGGCCTCAGCCGCGTGCAGCTGGTCGAGTCGACCGGCCTGTCGACCCAGACCGTCTCGAACATCGTGCGCCGGCTCCTCGAGGAGGGCCTCGTGGCCGAGACCGGGAAGGTCGCGGGGAAGATGGGCAAGCCCCGCACCCTCCTCCGGATCGATGCGCTGAGCCGATTCGCGGTGGGGGTGCACCTGGACCCCTCCGTCATCTCGTGCGTCCTCCTGGACCTCTCGGGCGCAGTGGCCGCCCGCTCGCACATCCCCATCCGCTCGGTCGCCGGGCCCGACCAGACCGTGCACGTCATCGCGGAGGCCGTCGATGCCCTGATCGAAAAGAGCGGCGTCGAGCGCGGGCGGGTCATCGGCGTCGGAATGGCCGCCCCGGGGCCGATGGACGCCTCCGGCGGCGGGGTCGTCGGTCCGCCCCTGCTGACGGGCTGGGAGCGCGTCGACCTGTGCGAAGGGCTGCGCAGTGCCACCGGCCTGCCGGTCTTCCTGGACAAGGACTCCACCGCCGCGGCCCACGGCGAGCTCTGGATCAGCGGCGAGAGCGCCCCGCACGACTTCGCGTTCGTCTACCTCGGCACAGGACTCGGCTCCGGCCTGGTCATCAACGGCGAGGTGGTCCGGGGAAGCTCCAACAACGTCGGCGAGATCGGCCACTTCTCCGGCGGGAGCGACGGGCCGGTGTGCAGCTGCGGCCGTCCCGGATGCGTCGGGCTGACCACGATGCCGTCCTATCTCGTGGGGCGGGCGGTCGAGGCGGGGATCCTCGAGCGCATCCCAGGAGAACCCGACCTGCAGGAGACCATGGCGCGCTTCCGCCTCCTCGCCGCGGAGGCGCGCGAGGGCAGCGCGGCGGCGCGGGCGATCCTGCAGGACTCGGCGACGCGGCTGGCGCGGGCGGTCGAGGACATCGCCAGCCTGCTCGACCTCGAGCGCATCGTCTTCGGCGGGCCGTCGTGGCCGGCCGTCAGCGGGCTGTACCTCGCCGTCATGCGCGAGGCCCTCGCCGACCGGAAGGCCGTGGGGGCAATCCACCCCCTGGAGCTCGTCGACTCGGCGCTGGCCGAGGACGTCGCAGCGGTCGGCGCCGGCTGCCTCGTGCTCAACGAGCTCCTGTCGCCCCGCGCCGACGGGCTCCTGCTGGTCCCATGAGGAGCGTCTCCACCGGAAGGGACCACACCCATATCCCCAGCGCATGGGGCCCATATCCGAAAGCGGGCTACCGGTCCTCGGCCGCGCGCGGGAGAGTCGATGGCATGAAGCCTGCGCGCGCACTCCCTGACGACAGTACGGCCACGGCGGCGCCGGGCAACAGCGCCACGTCGCGGCGCGTCACACTCCTGCGCACGCTGCCGGGACTCGGCGTCGCGGCGGCGGTCGCCGTCGTCGCGAGCGTGCTCGGCCAGCTCGTGCCTGTCATCGGCGGCCCCGTGTTCGGTATCCTCCTGGGGCTGCTCGCGGCGGCGGCCATCCGGCCCCTGCGGGGCGGCCTGTGGACGCCGGGGTACCGCGCGGCAGGCGCGCACGTCCTGCAGGGCTCGATCGTGGTCCTCGGCACGGGGCTGTCCCTCCAGCAGGTGGCCCAGGTGGGCGTGGGCTCGCTGCCGGTGATGCTGGGGACGCTCGCCGTCGCCCTCGGCGGCGCGGCACTGCTCGGCCGCGTGCTCCGCCTCGACGCGGACACCCGGACACTCATCGGGGTCGGGACCGGGATCTGCGGCGCGTCCGCGATCGCGGCGACGACCGCCGTGATCAGGCCCAAGGAGGCGGACGTCGCCTACGCGATCGGCACGATCTTCACCTTCAACATCGCGGCCGTCCTCCTCTTCCCCGCGGTGGGCCACCTCCTCGGCCTCAGCCCGCACTCCTTCGGCCTGTGGAGCGGCACGGCGGTGAACGACACGTCCTCGGTCGTGGCCGCGGCCGCGAGCTACGGGGGCGGCGCCGAGTCCTACGCGGTGGTCGTCAAGCTCACCCGCTCGCTCATGATCATCCCCATCGTCATGGCCCTCGCAGCCCTGCGGGCCCGGCGGGAGCGCACGGACGGCCCCGGCGGCCGGGCCGGCGTGCCCTGGCGGCGCATGGTCCCGGCCTTCCTCGTGGGCTTCGTCCTCGCCGCGGCGCTGGAGACGGTGGGCGCCATTCCCACGGCGTGGCATCCCGGCCTCTCCGCGCTGGCCGCCTTCCTCATCACGGTGGCCCTCGCCGGGATCGGCCTCAACCTGCGCTTCGCCGAGATGCGCAGGGCCGGCCCGCGCCCGCTCCTGCTCGGGGGGATGCTCTGGGCCGCGGTGGCCCTGACGAGCCTCGGCCTGCAGGCGGTGACGGGGACGATCTGAGCCGGTCAGCGGACCGGGAGCGGCCAGCCCGTCACGGCCTTGGGGCGGGGCGCCGCGTAGGTGCGCACCTTGGAGGTGGTCAGCCCGAGCCGGACAAGGCCCTCCGCGACCGCCACCGCCGCCGCGACGCCGTCGACCACCGGCACCCCGCAGCGTTCGCGGATCTGCGCGTCGAGTCCGCTCATGCCGCCGCAGCCGAGCACGATCACCTCGGCCTTGTCGTCATAGACGGCGCTCTCGGCCTGGGCGACGATCTCCTTGACCGCACGCTCCGGGTCCTCCTCGAGCTCGAGGACGCCGAGGCTGGAGGCCCGTACCGAGGCGCAGCGCGCACCGAGGCCGGCCAGCTTGAGCCGGTCCTCGATCAGCGGCACGGCCCGGTCGAGGGTGGTGACAACCGAATACTTGTGGCCCAGGTACATCGCGGTCGCGGCGGCCGCCTCGGTGATGTCCACGACCGGCACGTCGAGGAGTTCCTGCAGGCCCTCGCGGCCGTGCTCGCCGTACCCCGCCTGGACCACCGCGTCGAACTCGCCCTCGTAGCGCATCACGGCGTCCATCACCGCGACCGCGGCGAGGTAGGACTCGAAGTTGCCCTCGCAGGAGTCGGCGCCGAAGCGGGGGGTGATGCCCACGATCTCCGTGCCCGGCGAGGCGGCGGCCCGGGCCGCCGCCGCGATGGAGTCGGTCATGGTCCGGGTCGTGTTGACGTTGGCGACGAGGATGCGCATCTGGGGGTCCTTGGGTGGTGCTGGCTGGGGGGAAGGCGAGGCACGACGGCGGCGGGCCGGCTCTGGGGGCCGGCCCGGCGCCGTCGTGCTCGTGGAGGCGGACGACCGGAAGGGTCAGTGGACGCTGGGGACGGCGATCGCCTCGCCGTCGACGTCCTCGAAGGTCTGCTTCCGGTCGGCCAGCGCGTAGAAGTTCACGGCCGCGATCCCCGCGCCGAAGAACCACGAGAACGAGCTCAGGGCGCCCAGGGCCGGGATGAAGGCGATCGCGAGGGCCACTGCCGCGGCGGGCACGAGGGCGGCGATGGCCTTGGGGTTGACGCCCTTGCGGTAGTGGTACGTGCCGTCGGCGTCCTCGGAGTAGAGGGCGGGGACGGAGACCTTGCCGCGGCGGACCAGCCAGTAGTCGGCCATGATCACGCCGAACAGCGGGCCCAGCAGGGCGCCGAGGCCCCCGAGGAAGTACACGATCACCACCGGGTTGTTGTAGAGGTTCCACGGCAGGATGAGCAGGCCGATGACGGCGGAGACAAAGGCCGCCCTGCGGAAGTTGAGCCTGCGGGGGAAGAGGTTGGTGAGCGCGTAGGTGGGGGCGACGAAGTTGGCCATGAGGTTCACCGCGACGGTCAGGACGAGGAGGGCCGTGCTCGCCGCGGCGAGGAGGAAGGTATTGGGGATCGAGGCGACCACGTCCGAGGGGCTCTCGATGAGGTGCCCGTCGATCTTGAACTGGGCCCCGGCGAGGACCACGCTGATGGCGCCGAAGAGGAGCATGTTGATCGGGATGCCCCAGAAGTTGCCCTTGACGATCGACTTCTTGGTCCGGGCCGAGCGCGTGAAGTCGCAGAAGTTGAGCACGAACGTGCCGTAGATCGAGACCCACAGGGCGCCGCCGCCGAGGATGTGCAGCCACATGTCGCCGCCGGAGAGGTCCTTGCCGGTGCTCCACGCGATGGAGAAGCCGGCCTTGGCGAACATCCAGACGGCGAGGGCGAGCATGGTGGCGAGGATGATGGGGCCGGCGAAGGCCTCGTACTTGCGGATCATCTCCATGCCGTAGGACACGATCACGACCTGGACGATCCACAGGAAGACGAAGGCCATCCAGCCGAGCGGGGACAGGCCGAGGATCGAGCCGTCGTCGAGCGGCCTGAGGCCGGGGAAGATGGCGATCACGAGGACGCGCAGCACCACCGAGGCCAGGTACGTCTGGATGCCGAACCAGGCGACGGCCACCCCGCCGCGGGTGAGGGCCGCGATCTGGGCGCCGTGGATGCCGAAGGCGATGCGGCTCATCACGGGGAACGGGACGCCGGTCTTCTGGCCCATGAAGCCGGAGAGGTTCAGAAGGGCGAAGAGGAGGACTGCGCCGACGCCGAGGGCCGCGAGGACCTGCCAGCCGCCGAGGCCGAGGGCGAAGAGCCCGATCGCGAAGGCGTAGTTGCCGAGGCTGTGCACATCGTTGGCCCACAGGGTGAAGATGCTGTAGGCGGTCCAGCTGCGCCCGGCGCGCTGGGTCGGAGCGAGGTCGGTGTTGTAGAGCCGGGGGCTGAGGCCCGCCGGAAGGGTGGCGGTGCCGTGGCCCATGGGCGCCTCCGCTTCGCCGTCGATGTTCAGCTGCTGGACAGCGGTGTCCGAAGTGCTGGTCATGTGGGGAACTCTCTGGTCTGGGATGGGGGTCTGCGCTCGAAGGGTGCGATCGCTTGTCCTTGGCGGGATGTGATCCCGATCTCTTTGGTATACCAAAGATAGAGATCTCCCCGAGATTCCACAAGGGGGTTTTTTATTTCCGCACTGCGGAATCGTCAGCCGGTACAGTCCTGCGCGGCGATGACGTAGTCCGCACTGTCCCGGCCCGCCCTGATCAGGCGCGCATTGGCCTCGTCGGAACGGAGCACCCATTCGCGGGCCCGTTCCGGGTCCTTGCCGAACTCGATGTGCCGGCGGATGAGGCGGTCCACCCGGGTGACGGGTTCGGCGTCGAGGTACCAGACCTCCCGCAGCCGCGCCCGGGCAGCCGCCCACGGCGCCTCCCCCAGGAGGAGGTAGTTGCCCTCCGTGATGATCAGGCGTGCTTCCGGGGGGACCGCGATGGCGGCGGCGAGGGGCTGCTCGAGCCGGCGCTCGAACCCCGGTGCGTAGACCACGGACCCGGCGCCCGAGGCGATCCTGCCGAGCAGGGCGGCATACCCGTCGGCGTCGAAGGTCTCGGGCGCGCCCTTGCGGTCCAGGAGCCCGAGGCGCGCGAGCTGGACGTCGGCGAGGTGGAACCCGTCCATGGGCACGTGCGCCGCCCAGTCTGCGCCGTGTGCAGAGCGCAGGCGCTCGAGGATCTGCTCGGCGAGCGTGGTCTTGCCCGCCCCGGGCTCGCCGCAGATGCCCAGGATGGCCCGGCCGCCTTCCTCGGGGACGAGGGAGGCGGCGCGGCGGGCGAGCGCGTCGAGGGTCACGGCCGGTCCCCCGCCGCGGCAGCAGATTCGGACTCGAGCAGGTCCATGGGGCCAACCCTAGCCGCGTCGACCGCGTGCCTCGGCCGAATCTGGCCCGCGGGCCTCTACGGTCTTGGAGTGGCCACGGATGAGGAACTCGAGGGCCAGACGTCCATCGAGGAGGCGCTGGCGGACCTCGGCGAGCCCTGGACGGCCGAGGAGGACACCGACGAGCAGGACGCGCCCACTCTCTTCTGAGTGCTAGGCGGGGACGACCACCGAGGTCGCGAGCAGTCCCCTCGTGCACGTCCACCGTCCGTCGAACCTCGTCACCTCGACACCCGAGACGACGGGACCCGCCACGAGGAGCCGGGCCCGGAACCGGCCACCCGGCCGGAGCTCGACGAGCACATCCTCGAACCCCAGCCAGCGCCCCGTCAGCGGGTACCAGGCCTTGTACACGGCCTCCTTCGCGCTGAAGAGGAGCCGGTCTGCCGCGACGCCCCTCCACTGCCACGGCCACCGTTTTGCCCGCTCCCCCGCGCAGGCCACGAGGTCCATGACCCCTGCGGGCAGCGGCGCGTTCGGCTCGGCGTCGATGCCGAGGCTCGCGACGGCCCCCGCGGAAGCCACCGCCGCGCCCTGGTAGTGCGGGCAGTGCGTCATGCTCCCGACCACCCCGACCGGCCACACCGGCGCGCCGTCAGGCCCGGGTACGAGGGGCGCCGGCGCCGTCCCCAGCTCCGCGAGGGCAGCGCGGGCGCAGGCGCGCACGGCCGCAGAGTCCGCCTTCCCCGCCGGTGTCCGGCCTGCCACTGCCGCGAGCTCCTCGGGGTAGAGCGGGACGCCGGCACCGTCGCCGAAGCGCTCGTCGGCCCGGACCGCCGCCGGCAGGATGGCCCGGAGCATCAGGACCGCCCTTCCCCGTCCACCCCTGAGCGGACTGGCAGCGGCGCCGGGAGCTGTTGGGCCGGGTTCCCGCCGAACCTCGTGCCGGGAGCCACCTCCTCGCCCTTCATGACGAAGGAGTCCGGCTCGACCACGGTCCCGTCGCCGAGGTTGACGCCGTAGTGCACGAACGCCTTGACGCCGAGGGTGCAGCGGGACCCGATCACGGTCTCCGCCAGTTTGAAGGCCCCGTCTTCCATCGAATGGCACTGGATGACGCTGCGGGCGTTGAGCGTGCAGTCGTCGCCGATCGTCACAGTCGTCTTCTCGGGAATGCCGGCACCGTCGTCGAACAGCCGCCGGCCCACGTTCAGGCCGCGCATCCTCCACAGGAAGCCCTTGAACGGGGTGCCGTTCAGCAGCGCCGCGTAGGGGTCGTTGCTGAGTTTCCAGAAGCGTTCGTGCCGCCAGAAGGGGCGCTGGTAGATCGAGCAGAACTTCGGCACGAGCCTGCGGAATCCGCGCGCGGCGCATTCGATGACCGAGTAGTAGCACGTGGTGAAGAGGAACAGTGCCAGCACGGCCCCCGCCGCGGCGACGACTGCGTGGCCCGGGTCGACGGTCAGGGCGACGGTGCCGATCAGCAGGGTTGCCACGGTGAAGCCCTCTCGGGCCACCAGGAAGAGCAGGATGGTCACGGCGTTGTGCCGGTTCTTCGCCCTCAGCGCGGCCTTGAAGGCCGGGCCGCTCTTGAACTCGTCGAATACGGCGTCGGACTGGACGCTCCGAGGGATCTCGAAGCTCGGCGAGCCGAGGAGGCCCACGTCGTCTCGGACCGGCCCGTCGAGCGGGACCATCGCCTTGGTGGCGATGAGGCAGTTCTCGCCCGCCTTGGCGTCCGGCGGGTAGAGGACGCCGTTCCCCAGGAAGTTCCGCAGGCCGATCGACACCGGCGTGATCCGGAAGGAGCTGCTGGAGAACTGGGCGCTCAGGACGGACAGCCCGTCCGCGACCATGGTGCCGCTTCCCACGGTGCAGGCGAACGGGCTTTCGTGCTTGACCTCCATCCCGAAATTCGAGCCTGTCTGCACCATGTTCGGCATCTTGTAGCCGATGAGGCGGAGATAGTGGGGGATGAGGGAGCTGTCACCACTGAGCTGGATCAGGAATTTCAGGTTGGTGAGGCGGCCGATGGTGCGATGGAGCCCATAGTGCAGCCCGTACAGCGGGTAGACCCTGCCGGGCGTGAGCAGCAGGTTCAGAGCCCTCGGAATCACGGTGATACCCAAGAGGAGTGCCGCAACGAGGCTCCCGAGGACAGTGGCAGCGATGGCCACGAGGCGCAGGTAGTAGGCGGCATTGCCCGTGTCGACTCCGGCGGCCGCCACGACCAGCGGAACCAGCCCCGCAAAGACGCTCGTCCCGAGCGGGATCACCAGCAGTACGGTGACGAGGAGGTTCCAGACGCCGTAGAGGAGCCTCCGGCCCGTGCCGCAGGGCATGGGCGGCGCGCCGCTGTAGTCGACGGCGCACGGCTGGGCCGGGGACCCGTGCCACGACTGGTGGTCGGGGATGGCCTGACCTGCGTAGAGCGCCGACGCGTGCCCCAGCTGGGCGTGGTCCCCCACGCTCGCGCCGATGTCCAGCACCGTGGCCTCGCCGACGACCGCCCCCACACCGAGCGTGACGGTGCCCGTCTGGATAACGCCGTCGACCGCCCGATAGCAGTTGAGGCTCGCATCCTTGCGGACCACCGTCCCCGCCCCGATCCTCAGCAGGTCGGTGCACACGGGGACGTCGGTGGTGAAGACCGTGGTGCCACGGCCGATCTTCGCTCCGAGTGCGCGCAGGTACAGCACGTACAGGGGCGAGCCCGCGAGCAGCCGCATCGGGCTGCTCCGGAGGACGGCGCGGACCAGCCAGAATCGGAAGTACCGCATCGACCACACGGGGAACTCGATGGCCTGCCATCGGCCGACCACCAGCCACTTGACGGCCACAGGCAGCACGCACAGGACCGCGTACACCGCCGCGCCGAACAGCGTTGCGCGCAGCCAGTCATCCAGCGGGTTGGCCGCGCCGCCGATGTACTGGAAGCCGCTGGCCATCGCGAAGCCGAGCAGGAGGGCCCCAGCGACGTAGCTGAGCGCCTGGAGGGACCCACAGAGCACGTACTGGAACGTTGTGGCGCGTTCCGGCGTCGTCGGCGGCTCGGGAGAGGCTGCTGCGACGGTCGTCGGGGCCGCAGCGGCCACGGCCGCCGATGGTGCTGCGGGTCCAGTGGCGGCAAGCGAGCGGATGCTCGGGTGCAGATAGGTGTCCTTCATCGAGACGGGCGCGAGCTCGGGGTCCTTCCTCACGATCGCGCAGAAGTGCGCCATGGTGATCGAGCTCGCGCCGAGATCTGCGAAGAAATCGGCCTCCACTGAGACCGCAGGCTCCCCCAGGGCCTCCGCGAGCGCGCGGGCCAGCTTCGCCTCCCGCTCCGTCGCCGGGGGCGTGGGCGCCTGCGCAGCGTCGTCGCCGCCCCGACGGCCGGGCGGAGGCAGCCGGCGTCGGTCCACCTTGTCGCTGGGCAGGAGCGGGAAGGACTCCAGCTCCTGCAGGAACGCCGGCCGCATGTAGGCGGGCAGTGTCCGCCTGAGGTGTTCACGCATGACGGCGCGGTCGAGGCTGCCGCCGTCGTGTCGCCTGCTGTAGTAGGCCGCCAGCTCGACGGCGCCGGGGCTCGGCTCGTGGGTGACGACGACGGCCTGGGCCACCCCGGGAATCTGGAGGATGACGGACTCGATCTCGGAGAGCTCGATCCGGTAGCCGTGCACCTTGACCTGGGAGTCGATCCGGCCGTGGTACTCGATCTCCCCGTCGGCGTTGAGGCGGCCGAGGTCGCCGGTGCGGTAGATCCGGTGGCTCGGGTTGCCGGGGAGGCCCAGGAAGTCGGGGATGAAGGCCTTGCGGGTCAGGTCCGGGCGGTTGACGTAGCCGCGTGCGAGGCCGATCCCGGCCAGCCCGATCTCGCCGAGCTCGCCGGCGCCCAGCGCCCTGTTGCCCTCGACATCGAGGATCACGGCCGCATAGGTCGGCAGGGGCGTCCCCAGAGTCGGTGCGCGGTGCGGGTCCACCACGGACCACGTGGCGGTGACGGTGGCCTCGGTGGGCCCGTACACGTTGAGGAATCTGCGGCCCGGCCGGTGCCAGCGCTCCACGAGATCGGGAGGGCATGCCTCCCCTGACACGAGCAGGAACCTCAGGCCCGGGACGTCGTCCTCAAGCGTGGACAGGAGGGTCGGCACGCAGCAGAGGGCCGTGACGGCGCGCCGCTGCAGGAACTCGGCCAGCTCGAGTCCCACAAGGCTCGTGCTGCCGTCCTTCGGCACAAGCGTGGCCCCGCTCATCCACGGGACCCAGATCTCCTCGACCGAGAAATCGAAGGCGGTGGTCATGCCCTGGTAGACCCGGTCGTCCGCCCGGATCCCGTAGACGCCTGCCGCCACGCGGACGAAGTTGCAGATGCTGGCGTGTTCGACCGCGACCCCCTTGGGCCTGCCCGTCGAGCCTGAGGTGTAGATGATGTACGCCAGCTGGTCCTGGTCCGGACCTCGCTCGGCGCCGCTGAGGCGCAGCGGCGACTCGGAATCGATCGTCGCCTCCTCGTCGTCGAGGTACAGGGCCCGGGCAGTCCCTTCCGGCACCACGTCGCGGAGGTGGGACTGCGAGAGCAGGGTGGTCACGCCGGCGTCGTCCACGATGTACGAGATCCGCTCCGGCGGAAACGCGACGTCGAGCGGCACGTAGGCCGCGTGCACCTTGAGCACGGCCAGCATGGCCGCGTACGCGAACACGGGCTGGTCGAACAGCAGTGCCAGCCGGTCGCCGGCGCTGACGCCGCGGGCGCGGAGGCGGCGCGCGAGCCGGTTGGTCCATGCGTCGAGCTGGTCATAGGTGAGGGTGAGCGCTCCGGCGTCGACTGCCAGCCTACCGCCGTGCCCCGCAGTGCGGAGGCTGTCGCAGACCTCTTCGAAGAGCGTCTCGAGCCGCTCCCCCGGGTGCCACCGGATGCCGTCGTCCAGACCCGGAAGGCCGCGAGCCTCAGGGGTCACGAGGTGCTTGGGCATGGCGGCCTCCTACGCGCCCGGCTGGGCCGCGGCTTCCTCGGCGACCGCCTCGCGGAGGATCGCGCAGGCCGTGGCGACGACCTGCTCCGTGACGTTGAGCGGGGGCAGGAGCCTGACCACGCAGTCCTGCCGCCCCCCGCACTCGAGGATCAGCCCGCGCTGGAGGGCAGCGTGCTGGATGCGGCGGGCGAGGTCGCCGGCGGGTTCGCCGGAGACCGGGTCCGCCATCTCGATGCCCCACATGAGGCCGCGCCCGCGTACCTCCCGGACCCAGGGACTGTGCGCGAGCGGTTCCAGCTGCGAGGCGATCTGCTCTCCGCGGGCCCGGACGTTGCCGAGGATGTCATCCCGCCGCATGATCCGCACGGCGGCGGTGCCGGCCGCGAAGGCCAGCTGGTTCCCCCGGAAGGTTCCCGTGTGTGCCCCGGGCGCCCAGACGTCGAGGGACTTCTTGTAGAAGATGACCGCTACGGGGAGCCCGATGCCGCTCAGCGCCTTCGAGGCCACGATGACGTCCGGCTCGAGGTCGTACTGCTCGAACGCGAACCAGGTGCCGGTGCGGCCGTAGCCGGCCTGCACCTCGTCGACGATCAGGGGAATCCCGAGCTCGTGGGCCACGCGCCCCACCCTGCGCGCGAACTCGGGGGTAGCGGGGATCACGCCGCCCTCGCCCTGGACCATCTCGAGGATCACGGCGGCCGGCCGCGGAACGCCCCCGTTGCTGTCATGGAGGGACCGGTCAAGGTAGGTGGCGCAGTTGGTGGCGCAGGTCCGCGGCGTCAGACCGAGCGGGCAGCGGCTGCAGTAGCTGTAGGGGAAGAAGTGGACCCCGGGCATCTGGTTGCTGATCGGCTCCTTCTGCTCGAGGAGGCCCGTCACCGCCATCGCGCCGGCCGTGCTGCCGTGGAAGCCCCCCTGGAACGAGACGACGTCTCCGCGCCCGGTGGCCGTCTTGCACAGCTTGATGGCGGCCTCGACGGCGTTGGCCCCCGTGGGCCCGCAGAAGTGCACCTTCATGGAGTCGCGCAGCGTCGCGGGCAGTGTGGACAGGGCGGCCTCCGTGAACTGCTCCTTGAGCGGAGTCGGGAAGTCCAGCCCGTGGGTGAACCGCGCCAGCTGGTCCGTCACGGCCTCCGCGAGTTCGGGATGGTTGTGGCCCAGGGAGAGCACGCCCGCTCCCGCGAGGAAGTCGATGAAGACGTTCCCGTCGACGTCCCGGACGAAGGATCCGGACGCCTCCTCGATGGCGATCGGGAGGTGGCGGGGGTAGGTGCGCGCGGCGGACTCGACGTCGGCCTGGCGGGCGAGCATCCGGGCCGAGACCGGCCCGGGCAGCGGCCCCGCGACCCGAGGCCCGCGGAAGGTGTCCGAATCTGGGGTGACAGTCATGACGGCGCCTCGTTTCTCTCTGCGGGCGGAAAGGCGGACTGTGATCGTGCGGGCGCGGCGCGTTCAGGCCGTCCGGCGGCCGAGGTGGAGCCCCGCGTCGAGTGCGTCGATCGCCTCGGTGACCCTGGCGGCCGGTATCACCACGGCAAGGCAGAAGTCCGAGACCGAGATCGGCCCGGTCGGGATGCCTGCGGTCGAGAGGATGGCGACAAAGTCAGGCACGATGGTTGCGGCGGACCGCAGCCCGTTCCCCTTCAGCGAGAGCTTGGCGGCGTCGTCCCGGTAGCGCAGCCCGCTGAACCCGATGGACGTGCGCTGGCGGCGCAGGGCTTCCATGGCGCGGGGCCGGTCGCCCACCGGCGAGGTGAACATGATGTCCCGCATCCCGTCCCCGGGCATCGGGCCGCTCTCCGAGAACATGTCCACGCCTGTGCCGGCCTCGGCGAGGGCCAGGAACACCGCCGCGACGCGGTCGGCGCCGCCCGTGCTCCCCGCCACGGTGATCTCGGCGAGCGGGCCATCCACGCTCAGGCCGGAGATCTCTGCCTCCTCCATGAACGGTCTGTGCCGGGGCGGCTCCGTCAGGAGTCCGCCCTCCGGTCCCGGAGCGGCAATCCTGCCGGTCCCGGAGTAGCCTCCGCGTGGCACCAGGAACAGTCTTGCGGCGCGGAAAAGCGACGATAACGTGACCATGCCGGGCCTCCTCACAGTGCGCCCTACCGGTCTGAGTTGTCCCTCGCCTCAGTCGCTGCGGCTCTGCTACAAGAGTGGAAGCATTGCTCGGGCGGCTGGAGGGGAAAAGGTCCTGCCCCTTCCAGCAGCCCGCATGTTACGGCTGGCGCACGTGGCGCGCGGCCACCGCGTGCTCGATGTCCTTCAGCGCGGCGGCGGCGGTGGCGCGCGGGTCCGACGCTCCCCCGGTCACCGTCAGGGCGCCCATCTCCTCGGTGACCGCGCGAAGGCCCTTCATGCTCCCGCGGAGCTGGGCGAACGGGTGGTCCTGCCCGTAGAGGCGAAGCTCGACGCCGGCCCGGAACCCCCCGCCGTCGTGCTCGACGAAGCCGACGAGGCGCGGCGTGAGGCCCTGCGCCGCCCACCGCGCCATGTCGCAGGGGGTCACCGCGCCGATCCCCTCCCGCGGCAGACTGTCGAGTCCCAGGCCGGCATCGAGCACGGCGTTGGCGATGATGACCAGCTTGGCGGCGGTGTCCCAGCCGTCGAGGTCGAAGCTCGGGTCCGGCTCGGCGATGCCGCGCGCCTGGGCGAGCGCCACGGCGTCGGCGAGGCCGAGGCCGGCGGTGGCCATCTGGTCGAGGACGAAGGTCGTGGTGCCGGTCAGCACCGCTTCAAATCCCTCCAGCCGGGCGCCGGCGAGGCTGTGCGCCAGGAGGTCCACCGTGGGCAGCGCGGAGGCGGCGGCTCCGCTGAAGCGCAGGCTCCCTCCGTGGCCGGCGGCGAGGCGGAGGAGCCCGCGCAGGTCCAGGACGAGGGCGCCCTTGGACACCGCGATGACATCGAGGCCGCGGCCGAGGGCCCAGCGGAGGTAGTCCAGGGCCGGCCCACCCGTGCGGTAGTCGCTGGGGCCGGCCTCGATCAGCACGTCGGCGCGGACGGCCTCGAGGAAGGCGTCGCCGGTGAGGCCCGGCACGAAGCTGCCGCGGGCGGCGAGCCGTTCGGGCGCGAGGCCCGCGGGATCGACGAGCCCGGCAGCCGAGCCGCAGACGCCGGTGATCCGCACGAGGACGCCATGGCGCTCCCGGTAGGCCGCGGTGCGGGCCTGCAGCATTCCGGCGATCTCACGGCCTATCCGGCCGTAGCCCGTGATCGCGACGTCGACGGTCCTCATGCCGGCAGGGCACCGGGGGACGGCGTGCCGCCCGGGGCGTGGAGCTCGCTGAGCTCCGCCATGGTGCGCGTCATGATGGCCCGCATGGCGGCGTGGGCGGCGTCGGGGTCCGAGCGCTGGATCGCGGCGGCCACGTCCATGTGGAGCTGGAGCGCATCCGGGTGAGGGCGCGAGGGCATGAGGCCGAAGTGGGTGCGCCCGGCGAGGACCTCGGCGACGCTGGGGTGCAGCGCGGCGAACATCTCGTTGCCCGAGGCCGCGAGGATGAAGCGGTGGAACTCGGTGTCCACGCGCAGGAATCGTTCCGCGTCCGCGCTCTGGCCCGCGGCCCAGAGCTCGCCTGCGAGTTCGAGGAGCTCCGCGGTCTCGTGCTCGCCGGCGCGGGTCGCAGCCAGGCGGGCCGCCTCCGGCTCGACGGCGCCGCGCAGCTCGGTGAGCGAGAGCAGCTGAGCGAAGCGGCCCGCCGAGGCGAGCCGCCACTGGATCACCTGGGGTGCGAAGACGTTCCACTCGCTGGCGGGGAGGATCTGGATGCCCAGCCGGCGGCGCATGGCCACGAGGCCCATGGCAGCCAGGACCCTGAGCGCCTCGCGGACCACGGAGCGGGAGACGGCGTAGCGCTCCTCGAGCTCCTCGATCTGGATCACGCTGCCCTCGGCGAGGGTCCCCTCAGCGACCGCCGAGCCGAGGCTCTCCACGAGCTTCGTATGGAGGCCACCCGGTGCAGAGCGCCCCGCCGGACGCGGCGAACCGGTGCCTGCCATGGGCCTCCTTCCGGGTCGCGATCCCGTCATCGGGGACTCCCACATCATAGCTGTTGCACAAGTCACGTCTTTAGATATGATCTAAACCTTGCCGGAACGGCAAAGAACAGATGTAAGCACCATCGGGAGTGACTATGGCGTCAGCTCATGCGGCCGCGCCGGCCAGTGCCGCGCACCGGGACTCCCAGCGAGGGAGACCATGATGGACCAAACGACAATCAGGCGGTTGTCCGACCAGGCAACCGACGTCCTGCTCAACAAGAACGGCACGGCATCCAGTCGCCGCGGCGGCTGGATGATGATCGCCACGATCCTCATCGAGGCGTGGGACCTCTACGCGATCTCCTTCGTCCTCGTCTTCATCAGCGCCGAGTACCACCCCACCGTCGCGCAGCTCGGCCTCGTCACCGCCGGCGTGCAGGGCGGCGCGCTCGTGGGCGCCCTGCTGGGCGGCTACGTCGCGGACAGGCTGGGGCGCAAGCGGGTCTTCGTCCTCACGATGGTCCTGTTCATCGTGCTCGCGATCGCGCAGGGGTTCTCCCAGAACGTCTGGGACCTGATCATCCTGCGCATCCTCATCGGCATCCCGCTCGGGTCCGACATCTCCAACGGCTACGCCTACATCATGGAGTCGATGTCGAAGGGGTCCCGCGAGGTCATGGGCAGCCGGTGGCAGTTCATGTTCGGCCTCGGCGAGGTCTTCTCGATCGTGGTCATCACCGTCATGTACATGACCGGCATGGACCACGCGGTGCTCTGGCGCGTGGCCCTCGCGATCGGTGCGATCCCCGCCTTCATCCTGCTGCTGGCCCGGCTCGACCTGCCCGAGACCCCGCTCTCGCTCATCCAGCGGGGCAAGTTCACCAAGGCCAAGGACGTCTCGCTGCGCCTCTTCGACGAGCCGCTCGACATGCTCCCGAACGAGGACGTCGTGATCGAGCGGCCCAAGGTCGGCGACTTCCTGCGGGTCACCTGGGCCGACCGGACCCGGCGCCGCGCGACCATCTTCGGATGGATCTCGAACGCCTGCCAGGGCGCCGAGTTCACGGCCTTCGGCTTCTACCTCCCCGTCATCCTCGTCAGCGCCGGCGTGGGCGTGGTGGGCGGCGGCGCCGCGGCGAACATCACGGGCACCAACTTCGTCACGGCCGGCATCTACGTGCTTGCTACCATCTCGGGCCTCGTGGCGCCGATCATGATCACCAAGATCGGCCACCGCGGCGTGTCCATGTGGGGCTTCGGCCTCGCCTTCGTCGGCCTCCTGATCGGTGCCGCCGCACTGGGGGCGAACATCCAGTGGCTGATCGTCCTGGGCGCGTGCGTGCTCATGTGGGGCCACTACTGGGCCGCGTCGAACGGCATGACGGTCGTGTCCATGGTCGCGCCGGCCCGCTTCCGTGCCACCGCCTCGGGGTTCGGCTACGTGTTCGTGAAGGCCGCCTCGTTCTTCGGCGCGTTCGTCTTCCCGCTCATGACGGCGTCCTGGGGCAAGGTCGGTGCCACGGTCGCGGTGTCCGTCCTCTCGCTCATCGGCCTCCTGTCCGCGAAGTTCATCCTTCCCGAGCTCTACGGCTACGTGGACCGCGAAGGTGCGCTCGAGGCCTCCGAGCTCAAGGCCTGACATGGAGCACCTCCCCGGCCCCGGCCTCTGGGTCGTGATGGGCGTCTCGGGCGCCGGCAAGACCACGGCGGGCCAAGCCCTGGCCGCCCACCTCGGCGTCCCGTTCGGCGACGCAGACGATCTGCATCCCGCGGCGAACGTCGCGAAGATGCAGTCCGGGGTGGCGCTGGACGACGCCGACCGCGCACCATGGCTTGCGGCCGTCGGGACGTGGCTGGCCGAGCGCAGGGACGGAGCGGTGATGAGCTGCTCCGCCCTGCGCCGGGCCTACCGGAACACCCTGCGCGAGCACGCGTGGCCGGTCAGGTTCCTGCACCTGGCCGGGTCCGCCGAGGTGGTCCGCGCCCGAGTCGAGGCCCGGGAGGGCCACTACATGCCGGCCTCGCTCGTGGAGAGCCAGTATGCCGCGCTCGAGCCCCTCGGGGACGATGAGGACGGGATCACGGTGGGCTTCGACGAGCCGATTGAGGCAATCGTCGGACACGCGGAGGCCTTGGCCCGGCGCGTCGCGCGGCCCGCTCGCATGGCCTCTTGACCTGCCCGGGGAGGGAGCGTAAACCGGAGAGGTCATCGGATCGCTCTGGCTGGGTTTCGCACGGCGCGGTCCGCCCTCGGTCTCG